>RFTM01000032.1 GCA_009923475.1 Gammaproteobacteria bacterium
GGCGTTGGTCTCGCGGCGCGCGGGGCAGGGGATGGCGAAGATCACATCGCCGCGCTCCTTGGCGGCGCGCAGCGCGGCCATGTCGATGCGCCAGCCGCGGGCCTCGAACTCGTCGAGCTTGTCGCGGTACTGCAGGATGACGCGGTCGGCCGGCATCATCAATTCCTTGGCGCGCGAGGGCGGCGTGAGCGCGGGCTTCACCTCGTTCATCACCTTGATGTCCTGCGAGGCGATGAACATGTTTCGCTCGTTGATCTTCTTGTCGAGCCAGGCGTTGATGCGCGGCTTGATGAGCTTGCCGATGAAGCCCATCTTGCTGTCCTTGAAGAAACCGATGTTGCGCTGGTTGAGCAGGAACACGCGGGTGCGGTTCTCGTCGATCGGCGCCTCGAACATGTACTGGTGCATGGCCGTCTTGGCCGTGAAGTTGATGTAGGTCCACATGTGGTTCGGGCCGTAGGTGCCCGAGCCGGCCTCCATCTTGCCGCCTTCCTTGCGGAACTGGCGCATGATGGGGTTCTTGAGCGGCGGCGCGTCGAAGGTCGACAGGAAGCCGTGGCCCCAAGGGTTGTCCTGGTGGGGGCGCAGTTCCATCATCAGGTAGGTGTCTTCGCGCTCGCCCTGGTAGCCGTGCGTGGTGTGCACGTACTCGTTGTGGGCGGGGTCGAGGCCGTTCTCGATGGAACGCTCGTAGTGGTAGTTGACGTCGAAGGTGACGAGCGTCGAGCGCCACTCGTCGGTGCCGTGCTCGGGCACCGGCATGATGGGCGGGCGCTGGTCCTCGGGCAGGTCGCCGAGGAACGCGAACACGATGCCGTACTGTTCCTGCACCGGGTAGGCGTCCACGCGGGCGCGCGGCGGCGGCTTGGTCTTGCTGCCGATGGAGGGGATGCGGGTGCAGACGCCGTCGCGGTTGAAGCGCCAGCCGTGGTAGGGGCACTGCACCGACCCGTCGTCCTTGCACTTGCCGCCCGAGAGCGAGGCGCCGCGGTGGATGCAGGTATCCGAGAGCACCGCGGGCCTGCCCTTGTCGTCGCGGAACACGACGAAGTCGTGGGCGAGGATGCGGACCTTTTGCGGGGTGGCGCCGAGGTCGACGGCCCGGACCACGGGGTACCAGAAATTCATGAACATGCGGATGACCTCCCTGCCACTTCGCCGCGGTTTGTACGCCAACGGCGCAACGATGGCATTCTGGCACAGTTCCGCCGTCCGCTCATCGGACAGGCAGCCCCTCACGCCCGTGCGCGTGGCCGCGCACAAGGCGTATAAACGCCTATCCGCCGTCAACGAGACTGGACATGAACGATCGCAGCGCCGCGCCCGCCAGCGGCTTCGAGGGCCGTGAGGAAGAGCTGGGCAAGGCGGTGGCGCTCGCCCTGCGCACCCTGAAAGACGGCATCCCGTACCAGCACGAGATGAACGATGCGCTCGTCAAGATGCATCTCAACTCGTTGCAGTTCGCCAAGAACAAGGGTCTGACCGCGCAGTTCGTCGCGCACGACCTCGCGGACAAGCGGCCGATGTTGCAGCGCCTGCGCGCCGAGATCGAGCGGACGGGCGATCGGACGCTCGCCTTGCACGGCATCTTCGATCGCAGCACCGACCTCTACCAGCTCTGCCTCGACCTCGAGGGCAGCGGCGGGCAGCGCCGCTTCACCTTCCCGTTCACCCACGTGCTCACGATCTCTCGGCGCATCGGGCAATTCGATCTTACTGACCAGGAGGTCCACGAGACCTGGCTCAGGCCCTGCCTCGAGGGTTACGCGCGGGAGCTGGGCGTCGCGTTCGATGTCTCAGACATCTCTGCCGACAACAAAGTGACGGTGTCGTTGCGCTGACCGCGCTGTCCGCCTGTTGGACGGCTCGGCCCCCGTCTTGCGCCGCGCGCCGTGCGGAAGTGGTAGAAACTGTCTTCAAGCGGCGGGCACATGCCGCAGTTGTCCGGCCCGGTTTGTTGCCCTTTGGCAACAGCACGGTCCGGCAGGCCACTCAACGGGGGTTGTGATGCCTGGATCGTCCGAGTCTCGCTTTGCGGTCTGCCGACCGCAAACAGGCGCGTCCGCTTGTTGAACCGTCGCGAGTGGCTGCTCGCGGGCGCGGCTGCCGGCGCCGGCGCTGCGTCGACCGCATGGTCTGCCGCTCCTTCGCTGCCTGACCTGTCCGACCCCGAAGTCTCGCTGCGCACCATGGTCCGTCTGCAGGGCAGCCTGCGCGAAGAAGACGTACCGTGGTGGTTCACGGGCGTCGTGTTCGCCGTCACCGGCGAGGGCGAGACGCCGAAGCCCCTGGTGCGCGTCGAGGGCATGGAGATCTACTGGTTCCGCCACGTGTCCGACGGTTTCATCCTCGGCGGGAACACGGTCACCTTCTTCCGCGACTACTCGACCGGCGAGTACCTGCGCGAATTCGCGAACCCTTGGACCGGCCGCACCGATGTGGTCAAGCCCGCGGTGCAGGGCGGCAACCTCGGTTTCAAGTACACGCGCGAGGGCATACAGCCGGTGCGGCTCGACGGTATGCCGCTCGGGCCTCCGCCGCAGGGACCGTTCCGTCCGCAGTGGCAGCAGATGGGCGCGCACCTTTGGCTGCAGCACCAGACGGTCTATCCGCCGGGCATGCCTCCCATGCACGGGCAGCGCCAGTCGATCTTCGCCGCCGTCCATGACGTCGCCGACGCGCGCCTGCAGGCGGTGCCGGCGACCTTCTCCTCGACGGTGTTCATGGGCTGGCTGAAGTGGATGGACATGAAGGATGTCCCCGGCCACGTGATCTGGCACGCGGCGGGCTCGAAGCTGCGCAGCATCGCCGAACTGCCCGCCGCATACCGCGAACGCGCGGAGCGCGAGTTCCCCGAGCGGATGACGGCGAGGCCGAAGACTGCATGAGCCGTACCGCGCAAAGCCGCCGTGCATCCTGCGGACAGCGGGGCATCCGCCTTGCCGCCGCCGGTTTCAGTTGTGTTTCAGTGCTGCCGGAAACGGTCAGGGGCGCGCAGACGCCCCGCCGCAACCGGTCGATGTCGACCGCAAACGACCAAGGGGGTCAGTGATGAGAAGCGTCAATCCGTTCGTCCGCCGAGCAGTCAGCTGCGTCATCGGCGCCATGGCCGTCACGATGGCCTTGCCCGCCGTCGCCGACGACACCGGCCTCGAAGAGGTGGTGGTCACGGCCCGCAAGCGCGAGGAGAACCTCCAGGACGTCTCGATGTCCATCACGGCGATCCCCGCCACCGAGATCGAGCGCCTCGGCCTCTCCGACGTGGAGGATGTGGCGCGGCTCGACGCCTCCCTGATCTACGACAAGGGCTACTCGGCCACCGACAACCGCATCTCGATCCGCGGCCTCTCGCCGACCCGCGGCCGCGTCAACGTCGCGGTGCTGGTCGACGGCATCGACACCTCGAGCGAGAGCATCGGCTTCGGCGGCGGTTCGCTGCTCGCCACTTCCCGCCTGCTCGACCTGCAAGCCGTCGAGATCGTGAAGGGTCCGCAGTCGGCGCTCTACGGCCGCAGCGCCTTCGCCGGCGCCGTCCAGTACGTCACCAAGGATCCCTCGCGGGTCTCCGAGGGCAGCATCCGCGGGTCCTACGGCGACTACGGCCGCTACGACCTCGCCGGATCGTGGAGCGGGCCCGTCTCCGACGACTTCGGCCTGCGCATCAACGGCGTCTACTGGAACCAGGACGGCATCCACAAGAACCAGATCACCGGACGGAAGGTGGGTGACGGCGACGGCTGGGGCCTCGCGCTCACCGGCAAGTGGCAGATCGCGGATGACGCCAGCATGAAGCTGCGCGTGGAATACGCCGACGACCACTTCGGCGCGTTCCCGACCGCGCAGTTGCCGGTCAACTCGATCGACGCGCGTCCCACCGCCGGCTCGCAGTGCCTCACCGTGGGCACGGGCGCTGCGGTGGCGCCGGTCGCGGGCCGCTGCCCGACCAACAGCTTCCGCGTGTACTCGCCGACCTCGACGTTCGGCGTGTTCCCGGGCAGCAACCACGTCTATTCGTCGTTCGGTCTCGTGCCCTCGGCCGACAAGCTCGCGGTCCGGCTCGATCCGAACCCCGCCACGGGCAAGGACTACGAGGGCAGCGACCGGTCGGTGTTCCGCGTCTCGGCGGTCTTCAACCGTGACCTCGCGGCGGGCACATTCACGTCGTTGACCGGCTACACGGAGGCGAAGTTCTCGTTCCTCGAGGACGGCGACTTCGACTCCGGCGTGCAGCCCAACGGCACCGATCGCGCGCTGCGCTCCACGCGGTTCGATTACGACAACAGCACCACGCAGTTCAGCCAGGAGTTCCGCTACCGTTCAGACTTCGACGGTCCCGCGAACTTCATGGCCGGCTACCTGTACTGGCAGGAGAACGCGAAGCAGGACACGCGCTCCATCAACATCATCTGCCTGCCGGCGCTGCCGCCCAACACCTTCTTCCCGGGCCAGCCCGCGATCGCGCCGAGCTGCGGCACGCGCACGCCGAACGAGGTCATGGCGCTGATGCAGCCGATCACCCGCCTCAACTCGCGCAAGATCGAGCACAACTCGCTGTTCGGCATGGTCGAGTACCAGGTCACGGACGCCTTCAAGGCGACCTTCGAGGGCCGATACGCCTCGGAGACCGAGGAGATCCAGGGCGTGAGCTGCTCGCCGACGCTGGACGCCGCGGCCGGCCCGCCGGGCACACCGGTCACCAAGTGCGCCGACCCGAGCTTCCCCGGCTTCCAGGTCTTCGGGCCGTCGGTCAACTACCTGTATCCGTTCTTCAACCCCTTCGCGCCGCCGGGGACGCCGGGGTCGGGCGTGCGCCAGGCGCCGGGCGTGCCGGTGTCGCTGTCGAGCGAGCACAGCTACTTCGCGCCGCGCGTCACCCTCGAATACCGCGCCTCCGACGCGGCCCTGATCTACCTGACCTGGGCGAAGGGCGTGAAGCCGGGCGGTTTCTCCACCGTGACCGCCGGCAGCTGGCAAGACGCGGATTTCGACGGCGCGTACGACGAGTTCTCGTTCAAGGACGAGAAGATCCAGGAGTACGAGCTCGGCGCGAAGTTCCAGTCCGCCGACGCGCGTCTGCGCTTCAATCCGTCGCTGTTCTTCATCAAGTACGACGACAAGCAGGTGGGCGCGCAGCTGATCACGCCGTCGGGCATCGCGGTCGGACGCTTGCTCAACGCCGGCAAGGCCGAGGTCAAGGGCCTCGAGCTCGACGCCCAGTGGGCGCCGACCGACGGGCTGCTGTTCGGCCTCAACTACTCCTACCTGGACACGGAGTTCACCGACTTCCCGTTCACTTCGACGTCATCGACGGACGCGGTGCGCGTGGGCGGTTGCGAGCGCAAGTTCGACACGGCCAACAACGCCAAGCTCTGCTTCCTGAACCTGAAGGGTCGCGAGCTCGAGCGCGCGCCGCGCCACTCGGCGGTGGGCATCGCGCGCTGGTCGATGCCGGTCGGGGGCGGCGCCAGCCGCTTCTTCATCGAGGGCGACGTGCAGTACCAGTCGAAGCGCTACATCGACTTCTACAACCGCGTGCAGCTCGACAGCTACACCCACGGCAACCTGCGCGTCGGCGTGACCAACGACCGTTGGGAGGTCATCGTGTATGCCGACAACATCACCGACGACGACACGGTGATGACCGGCAACGCGAACCCAGGCGATGTCGCGCAGTCGATCGCGGACCCGTCGAACTTCTCGCCGGCCAACACGATCGGGGTCACCATGCCTGACCCGCGCATCGTCGGCATCCGCTTCGGCTACCGCTTCGGCGGCAACTGATCGGGGCGCAAGGGCGGCGGCGCCCTCGCGCGATCATATGGGGGCCGCGACCTGCGAGGGTCGCGGCCTCTCTCTTTCAGGCGCCGGCCGACGCCGGCTGCGCGTCGCGGTAGGCGCGCCACAACAGCCACGCCGCCACCGGGTTGGCGACCAGCGACACGAGGGCCATCGACAGGCCGATGCGCGACTCGTCGCCCAGCACATGGTCGGTGACGAAGCCCACGGCGAAGGGCCCCAGCGTGGCGCCGACCAGCACCAGCGACAATTGGTACCAGGCGCCGAACTGCGCGCGCATGCGGTCGGGTGTGATCGACTGGACATGGGCGCCCGCGGGGCCGGTCGCGGCGCTGCCGAAGAAGAACATGAAGAAGATCACCGCGGCGTGGCCGACCATCGTCGGCATGAAGGGGGCCACGATGCCGGGCAACAGCAGGCCGAAGCCGCAGCCGGCGAGCACGCGCAGCTTGGCCCGCGGGTCGCCGCGCGACTCGAGGCGGTCCGAGAGCCAACCGCCGATGAACGCCCCGAGCAGCCCGCCGAGCACCGCGACCGTGCCGATGGCGAGCGCCGCCTCGCCGATGCCGGCGCCGTACTGGCGACGATAGAGCTCCGGCGTCCAGATCATGACCGCGAACGCGGTGATGGAGGTGGTGCCGTCACCCAGCCGATCGCGCTGCCGCCGAGCAGGTAGGCGAGCCCCGTGCCTGCGGTGACGCCCGCGCTGAACACGCCGACGGCGAGCGCGAGGCGCTGCGGCGGGAAATATCCCGCCAGCAGCGAGTACGCGGACGGCGACAGCGTCGCCTCGCCGACGCCGACGCCGATGCGGTACAGGAACAGCTGCGCGAACGAGCGGGCGGTGCCGGCCAGCGAGGTCATGAGGCACCAGAGCACGATGCCGGTGGTGACGATCCACTTGCGGCTGTACCGGTCCGCCCAGCGCGCGATCAGCAGGCCGACCACGCAGTAGAAGATGGCGAACGCGGCGCCGGCCAGCAGGCTGAACGCCGTGTCGGAGATGCCGAGGTCGGCCTTGATCGGCTGCACGAGCAGCGAGAGGATCAGCCGGTCGATGAACGAGACGCAGTTGGCGAGGCCGAGCACGGCCACCACGTACCACGCATAGACCGGGCGGAAGCGCGGGGGCGCTGCCCCGGCGGGAGGCGCATCGGAAACGGTCATGGCTTCATCCCCCTGTTTGCGCGTGATGGCGGCGGCAGTATATCTGTCGGTCGGAGGCGACGCGGCGGGGGAGGGCAGGATGGCTTGGCTGTCACGGATCGCGAAGGGGGTGGCGGCGCTGCTGGCGCTTGCGGTGCTGGCGTTCGGGGTCGCCACGCTGTTCTATCGCGACCACCCGGCCGCGGAGGTCGAGGCCCGTTGGGCGACGCCGCCCTCGCGTTTCACGGTGATCGACGGTGTCCGCATCCACTACCGCGACGAGGGCAGCGGACCCCCGGTCGTGCTCTTGCACGCGAACTACGCGAGCCTCTTCATGTGGGAGCCTTGGGCGGCGGCGCTCAAGGACCGCTATCGCGTCATCCGCCTCGACCTGCCGGCGCACGGGCTCACCGGGCCCGACCCCAGCGGCGACTACAGGCTGCAGCGCATCCAGCACCTGTTCGAGAAGTTCGTGGACGAGCGCGGCCTGCAGCGCTTCGCGGTCATCGGCGCCTCGATCGGCGGCACCGTCGCGATGCGCTACGCCGCCGACCATCCCGGGCGCATCGAACGCTTGGGGCTCATCAGCCCGGGATCGCTCGAGAAACGGGTGCGCGGTCGCACCACGCCCGCGGCGGTGCCCAAGGCCTTCGATCTCATCACGCTCGTGACGCCCAAGGCCCTGACCCGGGCCATGCTGACCAACGACTACGGCGACCCGGCGCGGGTGGGCGATGCAGTGGTCGACGAATGGTGGTCGATGTGGATGCGTGAGGGCAACCGGTCGGCGATGCTCGGCCTGCTGCGCCAGTACGTCTCGGGCGGCGTCGAGGACAAGATCCGCGCGGTGCGCGCGCCGGTGCTGCTGATCTGGGGCGAGCGCAACAAGCGCGTGCCCGTCGCGCTCGCCTACGAGACGCGCGACCTGCTCGTCAACTCGCCGGAGGTGAAGCTCGAGGTGCTGCCCGGCATCGGCCACATGCTGGTGCAGGAAGCCCCGGGGGAGAGCGCGCGCATCGTGCGCGCCTGGCTCGATGCCGGCGTGGCGGCGCCGACGGCCGCTCCGGCCGCGGTCAGAAGCGCGGCGGCCGCTTCTCCATGAAGGCCCGCGCGCCCTCCGCGAATTCGGGCGAGCCGAAGCTCTCGTCGTAGTACCGGCGTGAGGCCGGGGTCTCTTCGAGCACTCCAGCCGAGATCATGTCGACCACGGCCTTGGCGGCGCGCACCGAGTTGCCGGCGTTGCCGGCGATCTCGCGTGCGAGCGCATCCGCGCGGGCGGCGAGCGCGTCCGCGGCGACGATCTCGTTGATGAGGCCGAGCCGCAGCGCTTCCTCGGCGCCGATGCGCCGGCCGGTGTACAGGATCTCCTTGGCGCGCGAGGGACCGACGAGGTCGTAGAGCCGCTTGGTGTCGGCGAGGCTGTAAGCGAGGCCCAGCTTCGCGGGCGGGATGGCGAAGAACGCGTCGGGCGAGGCGAGGCGCAGGTCGCAGGCGAGGGCGAGGCCGCAACCGCCGCCGGTGCAGGCGCCGCGGATGATGGCGATGGTCGGCATGGGCAGGCGCTCCCAGTCGGCCTGGGCGTCGAGCACCACCTGCTGCATGCGCTGCATGCGCGCCGGATCGGAGAGGTTGCGCTGCATCTCGGCGATGTCGGCGCCGGCGCTGAAGGCGGCGTCGCCCGCGCCCTGCAGCAGCACCACCCGCAGGGTCGGGTCCTGGGCGAGCCGGGACGCCGCATCGCGCAGCCCCTGCCACTCGGCGCTCGAGAGCGCGTTGCGCTTGTCGGGGCGGTTGATGGTGACTCGCGCGACGGGCGGGTGGATGTCCGTGAGGAGCTCGCTCATGCCATCATGTTAGCAGTATCCCCGCACAGCAAGGCCGAGCAGGCCGGGAGCGTCATGGGCATGTATGCAGATCTGAAGGGCAAGGTCGCCGTCGTCACCGGTTCCGGTCGCGCGAAAGGGCTCGGCGAGGCGATGGCGAAGCGTTTGGCGGCCGAGGGCTGCAAGGTCGTGGTGAGCGACATCGGTGCGCCCCGCGGAGCCGAGATCCCCGAGAGCGCGATCGGCACCTCGGCCGGCATCGAGGCTGTCGTCGCCGAGATCCGCGCGGCGGGCGGCGATGCCTTCGGTGTGGCCTGCGACGTGCTGGAGGAGGCGCAGGTCGAGCGCCTGGTCGCCGAGGCCGTGCGCCGCTACGGCCAGCTCGACATCATGGTCAACAACGCGGGCATCGGTTACCTCATGAAGCCGACCGTCGAGCTCACCCAGGGCGATTGGGACGCGGTGCTCGGCGTGAACCTGCGCGGCGCCTTCTACGGCATCAAGCATGCCGCGCGGCAGATGATCGCGCAGGGCAAGGGCGGGCGCATCATCAACATCGGCAGCCAGGCCTCCAAGTCGGGGTTCCCGTTCGCCGCGGCCTATGTGGCCTCCAAGCACGGCATGGTCGGCCTCACCCGCTCGGCGGCCATCGAGCTCGGTCCGCACGGCATCACGGTCAACACCATCTGCCCGAACCATGTCACCACCGGCCTCGGCGCCTGGCAGAACCAGTTCTTCAGCGCCGCCACCGGCCGCAGCGAAGAGCAGTACCTCGCCGACATGCGCGCGCGCATCCCGATGGGCCGTCCGGGGCTGCAGGAGGACATCGCCAAGGCCTGCGCCTTCCTCGCCTCCGAGCAGGCGGCCTACATGACGGGCGAGGCGATGAACGTGTCGGGCGGCGAGGAGTACCACTGATGGGCTACGCCTGGCCGGGCGGCGCGCGTCTCGCGCTCTCCGTGGTCGTCAACGTCGAGGAGGGCGCGGAACTCGGCATCCAGGACGGCGACGCCGGTCCGGAGCCGGTCGACGAGCTCGGCATCGCGCCCAGGAAGCCGGTGCGCAACTTCGGCAACGAGAGCAACTACGCCTACGGCATCAACGAGGGCGCGCCGCGCGTGCTCGGCCTGCTCGCGCGCCACGAGGCGCCCGCGACCTTCACCGCGGCCGCGGTGGCGCTGGAGCGTGCGCCCCAGGTGGCGGCGGGCATCGTCGCCGGAGGTCACGAGGTCTGCGCGCACGGTTGGCGCTGGGTGCAGCAGATGGGCATGTCGGAGGACGACGAGCGCGCGTTCATCCGCAAGGCGGTGTCGAGCATCACGGCGAGCACGGGCACGCGGCCCGTGGGTTGGCTGTCGCGCTACCTGCATACCCCGGAGACGCGCCGTCTGCTCGTCGAAGAGGGCTTCGAGTACCACATGGACGACTACAGCCGTGACGAGCCGTTCATCGACCGCTCGTCCGCCCGCCCCATCGTGGTGTTGCCGTATGCCCTAGACTCCAACGACATGAAGATGTGGAACGCGCCGGCGCTGACGCCCCGCGATTGGCTGGCCTATGCCTGCGACACCTTCGACTGGCTGCTGGCCGAGTCGGCGTCGCGGCCTCGCTTGATGTCGCTCGGCGTACACCTGCGGATCATCGGCCGGCCCGGCCGCATCGGCGCCTTCGAGAAGTTCCTGCAGCATGCCCGCAAGGCCGAGGGCGTGTGGTGGGCGCGCCGTCGCGACATCGCCGCGCACTACGCGGGGGTCGCGTCGGCCGGCTGAGTCAGGCCGCGACCGGCGGTCTTGCGGCCTCGATGACGGCCGCGATGTCGAGTGCGCGCGCGTCCTCGCCGCGCGGCGCGAGCACCTGCACGCCGACCGGCAGCGCGCCGGTCGCGCCGCAGGGCACCGAGACCGCCGGCACGGCTGCAGCCGTGC
>RFTM01000311.1 GCA_009923475.1 Gammaproteobacteria bacterium
GACCGCGCCTACCGCCGCGAGCCGATCGACAACGCGGCGGACCGCGCGCTGGCGGACGTGGTCATGCGCTTCCAGGTGCCGCGGGCGGTGCCTGCGGCCCTGCTCGAGGGCTTCGCGTGGGATGCCGAGGGACGCGTCTACCCCGACCTGCCGGCGCTGCGCGCCTATGCGATGCGCGTGGCGGGCACGGTCGGCGTGATGATGTCGCTGCTGATGGGCGTGCGGTCGGCCGGGGCGCTGGCCCGCGCCGCCGACCTCGGCGTGGGCATGCAGCTCTCGAACATCGCGCGCGATGTCGGCGAGGACGCGCGCCTCGGCCGCGTCTACCTGCCGCGCGACTGGCTGGCCGAGGCCGGCATCCGCGCCGAGGAATGGCTGGCCGACCCGCAGTTCGAGCCCGACCTCGGCCGCATCGTCTCGCGGCTCGTCGACGAGGCGCAGCGGCTCTACGACCGCGCCGCCGTGGGCGTGGGCGAGCTGCCGGTCGAATGCCGGCCGGCGATCCATGCCGCGCGGCTCATGTACGCCGAGATCGGCCGCAAGGTCGCGCGCGCCGGCGGCGATTCGGTGTCGAGCCGCGCCGTGGTCTCGGCGCGGCGCAAGCTGCTGCTGCTGCTGCAGGCCATCACCGCTTCGGTGACCGCGCCGCGCGGCGCCGACCTGCCGGTGCTGCCGGAGGCGCAGTTCCTCATCGACGCGGTGGTCGAGCATGACGCGCGCCATGGCGTGCGGGGCGATGCGCTCGCCGGCGAGAGCCTGCTGGTCCGGGAGTTCACCTTGGCGCTCGCCGCGTTCGAGCGGCTCGAGCGCGACGCCGATCCGGGGCGGGGCGGGGCGGCAGGCTGAGTCAGCGCGCGAGCGGGCGGCGCGGCAGCCGCACCGGCAGCAGGGCCTGCACCCAAGGCGCGGCGAAGCGCCGCAGCGACACGCTCTCGTGGAACCCGGTCGCCAGCCCGCCCTCCAGATGGGATTCGATGCGCGAGCGCGCATAGAACGGGCCGTCCTCGAGCGTCGCGAGCACGCGCGCGCCCCGTCCGTGGTCGCTGCGGGTCTCGCGGCGGATGCCCCAGGGCGTGGTGGGGAGCCGTTGCGACGGCGGCGCGGCGATGTCGTGCGCGCCCGCTGCATCGAAGGCGAGCGCGAGCGAGCGTCCGCTGGGCGCGGCGCCCGGTCGCGCCGCGGCGCGCCAGACGGTGTCGTAGAACACCCGCGTCTCCTCGCCGCGATGCGCGCGCGACCAGTTCCAGGAGTCGAAGTCGTCCTCGAGAGGCGCGCGGCCCGCGTTCGCGTCGAGATAGCCGTCGCCATGCCATGAGAGGGAAGGCTGCGTGAACTCCGCGGAGACACGGCAACGCGGCGCGATCGGCCACCAAAGATGGCGCGGGGCGCCATCGCTCGCGGCGTCGAGCGCGTAGCCCCGGTGCAGGCGGGTGCCGGGGCGCACACGCACCGTGCCGCGCAGCGCGCGCGGCCAGGGCGCGGTGCGCTCGTCGATCGACACGCGCAGTTCCTCGCCGTCCCACGACAGCGAACTCGGCCCGAGCGAGAGGCGCGAGGCCGTGCGCTCGACATCGCCCGCGCCGCGCTCGGTGAGCGCCCAGCGATGACCGGCGGCGCCGTACAGGGCGACGTTGAGGCCGCTGTGCGCCAGCGGGTCGACCGCCGACGGCCCTGTCGCGCCCGGACGGTCGGCGCGGCGGCGCGCGCGGGCGTACCAGGGGGAGAACACGCAGCCGAGCATGGCGATGAGGGTGAGGCCGTGCCGGCCGCAGTCGCTCCAGGCGTCGATGTACCACCATGCATAGCCGCGGTCGGCGACCGGGACCGAGAACCGCGGCCCGTCCGCATCCGCCGGCGCCGCGACCGCACCGGTTTGACTCGTCGGAACCGCCTGTCTATATTCCATGACAGCGTAGTGTGACAATCAAACTGGACATCCGCCAGCGGGCCTGCCCCGCGGGCGCGCCGCCGGAGCCCGCATGGAACCCCTCTCCTCGCTCGAGCAGGCCTTGGAAACGGCGGTGTCGTCCTGCGAGACCTTGGGCTGTCCGCCGCGCCTCGCCGCCGCGATCCGCTACGCGGTGTTCCCGGGCGGTGCGCGCATCCGGCCGCGGCTCTGCCTCGCGATCGCCGCCGGCTGCGGCGAGCCTCACTCGCCGCTCGCCGAAGCCACCGCGGCGTCCATCGAGCTGCTGCACTGCGCTTCGCTGGTGCATGACGACCTGCCCTGCTTCGACGACGCCGAGACGCGGCGCAACCGGCCGTCCGTGCACCGCGCCTTCGATGAGCGCATCGCGCTGCTGGTCGGTGACGCGCTGATCGTGCTCGCGTTCCAGAACGTGGCGCGCGCCTTCGTCGAGGCGCCGGACCGCCTGCCCGGCATCGTGCTCGCGCTGGCGCGGGCTGCGGGCGCGCCGGTCGGCATCGTGGCCGGCCAGGCCTGGGAGTGCGAGGTCGCGACGCCGCTCGAGGAGTACCGGCGGCTCAAGACCGGCGCGTTGTTCGTGGCGGCGACCGTCGGCGGCGCGTTGTCCGCGGGCTCCGATCCCGCGCCGTGGCGGGTGCTCGGCGAGCGGCTCGGCGAGGCGTACCAGGTGGCCGACGACATCCGCGACGCGCTGGGCACCGAGGAGGAGCTCGGCAAGCCTGCCGGGAAGGACGAGGCCTTGGGGCGGCCGAGCGCGGTGACGCAGTTCGGGCTCGCCGGCGCCGTCAAATATTTCGAGGGCCTGATCGCGGGCGCGGCGGCGTCGATCCCGCCCTGTCCCGGCGCGGAGTTCCTCCGCGAGCTCGTCGACCTCGAGGCGCAGCGTCTGCTGCCCGAGCAGCTGCTGCGGCGCGCGGCTTGAC
>RFTM01000312.1 GCA_009923475.1 Gammaproteobacteria bacterium
CCAGGCCCTGAGCCGGCATCTCGGACGCAGCCTGCGGGTCGAGGTGGAGGTCGCGCAGGCGGCGGTCGCCACACCCGCGCGCGCCGAGCAAGCCGAGGCGGAGAACCAGCTCGACGCCGCGCGCCGCTCGCTCGACGAAGACCCGACCGTGCGCGGCTTTCGCGAGAAGTTCGGCGCCACCCTCAAGCCCGATTCCGTCCGACCCAACTGACTCCGAACCGCAGAGGTGACCTGAGATGTCCG
Organism: Gammaproteobacteria bacterium; assembly: GCA_009923475.1. Classification (GTDB taxonomy): domain Bacteria; phylum Pseudomonadota; class Gammaproteobacteria; order Steroidobacterales; family Steroidobacteraceae; genus UBA964. Next base: position 244 of record RFTM01000312.1, read on the forward strand.
GTGGCTTTGGCAACATGATGAAGCAGGCGGAAGCCCTGCAGCGCAACATGCAGAAGGCGCAGGAAGAGATCGCGCGCCTCGAGGTCACCGGCGAGTCCGGCGGCGGCATGGTCAAGGTGACGATGACCGGCAAGCATGAGGTCAAGCGCGTGCAGATCGAGCCCGCGGTCGTCGGCGATGACCGCGAGATGCTCGAGGACCTTGTGGCCGCCGCCATCAACGATGCGGTGCGCCGCGTCGAGACCGAGAGCCAGCAGCGCATGTCGGCGCTGATGTCCGGCATGCGCCTGCCGCCGGGCTTCAAGATGCCGCTTTGACGCGCGCGCCGGCATGAAGCACTCGCCCGCGGTCGCGCGGCTCATCGACGCGCTGCGCACCCTGCCGGGCGTCGGCCCGAAGACGGCACAGCGCATGGCGTTCCACCTGCTGCAGGACGGGCGCGAGGGCGCACGCCGACTCGCCGAAGGCCTGGAGCACGCGCTCGCCCAGGTCACGCGCTGCCGCCAGTGCCGCATGTTCACCGAGTCCGAGCTCTGCGCGATCTGCGCGGCCCCACAGCGTGATGCGTCGCTGCTGTGCGTCGTCGAATCGCCCGCCGACGTGGTGGCGGTCGAGCAGTCGGGCGGCTATCGCGGCCGCTATTTCGTGCTGATGGGGCACCTGTCGCCGCTCGACGGCATCGGGCCGGAGCAGCTCGGCATCGGACAGCTCGAGGCGCTGCTCGAGGGCGGCGCGGTGCAGGAAGTCATCCTCGCCACGAACCCGACGGTGGAGGGCGAGGCGACCGCGCATTTCCTGTCGGAGCTCGCGCGTTCCCGCGGCGTGCGCGCGACCCGCATCGCCCATGGCGTGCCGATCGGCGGCGAGCTCGAGTACATCGACGGCGGCACGCTCGCCCACGCGCTCGCCGGGCGCCATACCCTCGGCCAGTAGCCTCGCGCGCCCGCGGCGCGCACCCTGACGGATCAGCGCCGGTCGCGCTTGCCGGGGCCGGCTGCGGCCTGCAGGTCCTCGTACAGCCGTCGCAGCCGTCGATAACTCTCGTAGCGCCGGGCGTCGAAGGCGCCGGTCTCGGCCGCGGTGCGCACCGCGCAATCGGGCTCGCGCAGGTGCCGGCAGTCGATGAAGCGGCAGCCCGCCGAGAGTTCGCCGACTTCCGGGAAGCCGAGGCTGCGCCGCTCGAGCGCCGCGATGGCCGGCGCGAAGTCGCGCACGCCGGGCGAGTCGAGCAGGTGGCCGCCGCCCGGCAGGTCGTAGAGCTTGGAGGCGGTGGTGGTGTGGCGGCCCTCGGCATCACGGTCGAGCCCGCCCACCGCGATGTCGGCCTGCGGCACGAGCCGCGCGATCAGCGACGACTTGCCGACGCCCGACTGGCCGACGAACACCGCGTCATGGCCGCGCAGCGCAGCGGCGAGCGCCTCCAGGCCCTCGCCGGTCGCGCTGCTGCAGGCGAGGGTCCCGTAACCGGCGTCGCGCCACACCGCGAGCTGCGGCGAGAGCGCGGCCGCCTCCGGCAGCTCGCACTTGTTGACGACCACCAGCGCCGCGAGGCCCGCCGAGCTCGCCGCACAAAGATATCGGTCGATGATGAACGGGTCGGGCCGCGGTTCCGGCGCGAGCACGGTGACCAGCAGGTCGATGTTGGCGACCACGGCTTCGGCGCCGCCCCGCGTGTTGGCGCGCTCGAGGACGCTCTGCCGCGGCAGCACGCCGGTGGCATGGACCTCGCCGTGCGCGGCGTCGGCCTCGCAGCTCACCCGGTCGCCGCAGACCGCCTGCAGGCGGCGGCCGAACGGGCGGGCCTCGTGATCGGTGCCGGCCGCATCGCGCACCAGCAGGTGGCGCCCGTGCGCGGCGATGACTCGTGCTTCGAATGCCAATGCCGGGGTCCCGTGGCTGCAGCCGGTGAGGACTGTAGCCTCTGCTAGACTGCGTCACAACAGCCCGCGAGTGCGGGCGATGGAAGCCTGCCGTGCAGACACCGCCGAGCCGCGATGCGCTGATCTGGATCGACCTCGAGATGACGGGCCTCAAGCCCGAGTCCGACACCATCATCGAGATCGCGACCCTGGTGACGGACTCCCGGCTGCAGCTCATCGCCGAGGGGCCGGTGTTCGCCATCCACCAGGACGAGGCGACGCTCGCGCGGATGGACGAGTGGAACCAACAGCCCAAGGAATTCAAGGATAAATACTCCCCCTACATCAAACAAGAGTTTGAAAGGCGCAGAAACGGGGTGTGGTTCTACAACAACGGGGAGCCCACCTACATAACAGGGGACCACTATATGCTCCTACAATGGAGCCAGATGGATATTGGTTATGGGGGATACCTTGAGTTTCAAAGAAAACTATTTATCCACGCAAAGGCTTGTTTTGTGGACCCTAGATGCTTAGGGCAGCTATACGTTAAATGCCGTCGTAGTGGGTACACGAATATAAGCTCAGCAATCACGGTTAACGAGGGGACATCCATCTCCAACAAGGTTCTTGGTATTATGTCCAAGACAGGTAAGGATGCTCAGGAAAACATCTTTATGAAGAAGGTGCTTCCAATGTATCGTGGCTATCCGTTCTTCTTTAAACCCATCCAAGACGGTACAACCA
>RFTM01000313.1 GCA_009923475.1 Gammaproteobacteria bacterium
GCACACGCTCGGCGAGCAACCCCTGAAGGACCTTGACCACGACTCCGACCGACAGCACCTTCGGCACGAGGTCCTCGACGAGCTTGGGCGCGGACTTGGCGAGGTTGTTGAGGAGGTTCTGGGCCTCCTCGTGGCCGAGGATCTCGTGGGCATGGGTCGCCACGAGCTGGCTGAGGTGGGTCGCCACCACGGTGCTGGCATCCACCACCGTGTAACCGAGCGACTGCGCATGCCCGCGCTGGGCGGGCTCGATCCACACGGCCTCCATGCCGAAGGCCGGGTCGCGGGTCTCGATGCCCTGCAACGTGCCGAACACCCGGCCAGGGTTGATCGCGAGTTCGCGGTCCGGGTAGACACTGCCCTCGCCCACCGGCACACCCGACAGCTGGATGCGATACGCGTTCGGCGAAAGATCGAGGTTGTCCCGGATGTGCACTGCGGGCACGAGGAACCCGAGCTCCTGCGACACCTTCAGGCGCACGCCACGGATGCGGGCCAACAGGTCGCCGGCTTGCGCCTTGTCGACGAGCGGCACGAGGCGGTACCCGACCTCGAGGCCGAACAGATCGACCGGGGTCATGTCGTCCCAGCCGAGCTCGCGCGCCTCGCCCGCGGCCGGGGCCGGAGCCGCCACGGCGGGCGAAGCGGCCTCCTCCATCCTCCGCTTGTTCAAATACCACGCCGCGCCGCCCGCGAGCGCCGCCATCGACAGGAACACGAGGTTCGGCATGCCCGGGATGATGCCGAGCAGCGCGAGCACGCCCGCGGCGACGCCGAGCAGCCTAGGGTCGCCGATCAACTGGCGCGTGACCTCGCCGCCCATGTCCTGCTCGCGGGACATGCGGGTGACGATCACCGCGACGGCGATCGACAGCAGCAGGGCCGGTATCTGGGCCACCAGACCGTCACCGATGGTCAGCAACGCGTAGATGCGCGCCGCGTCGCCGATCGACAGGTCGTGCATCATCGTGCCGATCGCCAAGCCGCCGATGATGTTGATCACCAGGATCAGGATGCCGGCGGTGGCGTCGCCGCGCACGAACTTACTGGCGCCGTCCATGGAGCCGTAGAAATCCGCCTCCGAACGGACCTCGAGGCGGCGCGCGCGGGCCTCCTCCTGGTTGATCAGGCCGGCGTTCAGGTCGGCATCGATCGCCATCTGCTTGCCGGGCATGGCATCGAGGGTGAAGCGCGCGCTCACCTCGGAGATGCGCCCTGCGCCCTTGGTGATGACCACGAAATTGATGATCGTGAGGATGATGAACACCACGATGCCGACCGCGTAGTTGCCGCCGATCACGAACTCGCCGAACGACTCGATGACATGGCCCGCAGCCGCGGTGCCACGATGGCCTTCCATCAGCACGACGCGGGTGGACGCGACGTTGAGCGCGAGGCGGAACAGGGTCGCGATCAGCAGCACGGTCGGGAAGATCGCGAAGTCCAGCGGCTTGCGGACCGTGAACACGGCGACCACGATCATCAGCGACAGCGCGATGTTGAAGGTGAACAGCAGGTCGAGCGCCAGCGGCGGCAACGGCAGCACCACCATGGCGAGCAGCGGCCGGGATGCCGAGTCCGCCGAGCAGGAGCTGGCGGAGCGGCAGCGCGGGTGCAGCGGGGTTCGCCATGGATCAAGCCCCCCTTGCGGCCGCGGTCTGCTCGACGGCCGGATCGATCGGCGGCGGCGGCGGCGGCGCCACGCCCTGGCGGCGCGCGACCTTCAGCTGCCAGACGTAGGTGAGCACCTGCGCCACGGCCACGAACAGCGTGTGCGGGATCTGCCGGCCGATGTCGACGTAGCGGAACAGCGCGCGCGCCAGCGGCGGCGCAGAGACCATCGGCACGCCGTTCTCGCGGGCGATCTCGCGGATGCGCGCCGCGGTCTCATCGGAGCCCTTCGCGAGCACGACCGGCGCGAAGTCCTGTTTCTCGTCGTAGCGCAGTGCCACCGCGTAGTGCGTCGGGTTGGTGACCACGACATCCGCCTTCGGCACGTCTTTCAGCATGCGCCTGCGGGCCATCGTCTGCTGCAGTCCGCGGATGCGCGAGCGGGTCTCGGGCGAGCCCTCCGACTCCTTCATCTCCTCGCGGATCTCCTGCATGCTCATCCGCAGTTCCTGGTTGTGGCGCCACAGCTGGAACGGCCCGTCGATCGCGGCGATCAGCCCGAGCCCCGCCGCCATCGACAGCAGCGCCTTGAGCGCGATGGCGCCCGATTGGAGGATCGCCGGTCCGACGGGCTGGTCGGCCAGCGCGTGCACTTCCCCGGCCTGCGACCGTATGACCCACACCGCGATGCCGGCGATCAGCATGAACTTGGCGAGCGACTTGGCGAGTTCGACCATGCTGCGCACCGAGAACATGCGCCCGATGCCGCTCACGGGGTCGAGGCGCTCGAACTTGAAGGAGAGCGCCTCGCTGCTGAAGTTCCAGCCGCCGATCAGCGCCGGCGAAGCGAGCGCCGCCACCATCGTCGCCGCGAACAGCGGCATCACGGCCTGCAAGGCCCGTCCTGCGGCCTCGTCGAGGTGCCGCAGCATGACGTCGTCGTACACGAGATCGCCTGCGTCGACCCGCAAGCCCTCGGTGAGCATGCCCATCAGGCCGGCCGCGGCGCCCTTGCCGAACATCGCCAGCGCACCGGCCGCGGCCAGCGTGACGGCCGCCGCGCCGAGGTCGACCGATCGGGGCACCTGGCCCTTCTTGCGGGCCTCCTCCAGCCGCTTGGCTGTCGGGCGTTCGGTGCGTTCCTGCGCGTCATGCTCGGACATCTGCGCTCCTCAACGGGTGGGCGTCTGCAGCGCGGTGACTTCGGCGAACACCTGCTGCAGCAATGAG
>RFTM01000314.1 GCA_009923475.1 Gammaproteobacteria bacterium
GAACACCGGCGCGTCGCGCGTGCGCGTGATGCCGAGGATGGTGCCGTTGGAATCGACCATCGAGATGCTGACGCGGGCCGGCGTGCCGAGCGGCCGGCGGATCTGCGCGCGGCTGCGGTTGGCGACGCCGAGCGCCGCGCGCAGGATGGCCTGCACCTCCGCGGCGGTGAGCGCGCCGGCCGGCTCGGTGCCGGCACGCGGCCGATAGCGCTCCGCGCCCGCCGCATCGACCAGCACGAACGCATCGAGGCCCGGATAGTCGAGCGTATCGGCGCGGATGCCCGACACCGCCTGACCGAAGGGCGTGCCGGCGCGGATCGTCGCCGTCGCGTAGCCCGCCACCGCCTGCAGCGCGCCGACCGTCCCCAAGGTCGCGAACGCGGGCGCCGCCGAAGGGACGGCGCGCAGGCCGCCCGTCTCGACATCGCTGTAACGCAGCGTCTTGCCGTCGGCGGTGATGCGGTCGGCGCGCCGGTCCTCGGGTGCGGCGAGGCCCACCGTGGCCGCGAGCGCGATGGCCTCGTCGAGGTCGTCATCGCGGTCGATGATGTCGGGGTCGAGGCTGTACAGGCCATCGGCGACCACGCCCACGCCGCCTACCGGCGTGCCGGCCAGGTACAGCGGAAAACCGCCGGGATCGGCCGCAAGGCCGAGCGGCGAGCGCTTCGGGCCCGCATCGGGCGCACCGCCCGCGAACCGCGCCGCGAGGTCGGAGCAGGGCAACTGGCTGAACTGCACGCCGAACAGCGGTCCGCCGGGCGCGAGCGCTTCGCCCGGGTTGAAGTGCGACTGCACGATCTGGCTCGCCGTGCGGGTGCTGAAGGCGTTGCCCTCGCTCGACAGGTACGCACCGGTGACGGCCTTGGCGATCGCCGCCATCGTCGCCGGCACGATGCTCACGCCTTCGAGACCGCCCTCGATGCGGGCCGCGCCGCGCGTGCTGCGCACCGTCACCGTCGACGCCGCGCCGCTCATCGCGTACACGGCGAGCACGTTGCCGACACGGTCGACGACCGCGATGGTGGCGCGCGCGTTGCGCGCCTGGGCCTCGGCGACCGCGCGCGCGATGACGCCCTCGACCTGCGCGACGCCGAGCGCAGTGCCCGCGCCGGCGCAGTAGCCTTCGCAGGCGGGGCTCGCGGCTCCGCCGGCCGCGTCGCTGCCGCCCGCGGCCGAGACCGAGGATCCCGACCCGCCGCCGCAGCCGCCGAGCAGCGCCGCGAGCGCGCAGACCGCGGCGCCTGCGCCGAGGACGGAGGCCGGGCGCGACGGCGCGGGGCTCACGGCCGCGGCTCGACCGTGCCGCCGACCGGCATCGGCCGCCCTTCGCGCAGCGCGATCCAGCCGCGGATGACGCGGTACATGATCCAGAGGCTGATGATCGCGATGCCGATCGGCAGCGTGAGGAAGCCCACCAGCACCAGCATGAGCGGCGCCGAGATCACGGCCACCAGCACGGTGGCCCACAGCGCGCCCCAGAAGGTGCGGATCTGCCAGCGGAAGTGCGACTCGAGCCAGGTGCCCGCGACCGCGCTGCGCCGCGCGTAGTTCATGACCACGGCGATGATCGAGGGCAGGCCGAAGATGAAGCTGCCGACGACGGTGGCCGCGGTGGTGAGCGCGATCAGCACGGACAGCGCGTGCAGTCCGTACACGATGTGGGTGTAGCTGACGAGCTGCGGTTCGGTGGGCCGGGGGTCGTTCATCGCGCGGGTCCTCCGTCTTCGTGGGCGGGCCGCCAGCCTGGCGGCGGATAGCCCGTGGGCGCGCCCGTTCCGGCGGGCGCGTCGGCGTTCGAATAATAGACCAGCATGCCCGCGATGCGTCCGTCGCGAAGCTGGAAGAAGTTGCAGTTGCGCAGCCGCTGCGTGCCGCGGGCGGCCAGCGGCGTGCCCGCGTGCGGTTCGAGCGTCACCGTGAACGTCGAGGCGATGCGTTGGGCCGGCTCGTCGACCACGTGCTCGAAACCGCCGAACGACGGGCGGTAGTTGCCGCAGAGGTGGCGCCAGAAGTCCTCGAGCGGCGACTCGCCGGGTCCGGGCGTGCCCACCAGCCGCCGCGGCGGGCCGTCGCCGTGGCGGATCAGCACCTCGGCATCGTCGGTGAAGCAGGCGCGGGTCGCCTCGATGTCGCCGGCCGCCACGTTGCCGAAATAGCGGACCTCGACGAGCGCGACCAGCGCGGCGCGGTCGAGCGTCATCGCCGCGCGGTCACGGCCGCGCGATCACGGCGAGCGTGATGCGCGACACGCACACCATGCGCCGTTGCGCGTCGACGATCTCGATGCCCCAGACCTGGCTGCGCGAGCCGATGTGGATCGGGCGCGCCGTGCCCTCGACCATGCCGCCCTCGGGCACCGGCCGCAGGTGGTTGGCGTTGATCTCCTGGCCGACGACGGCCTGGGTGCGGCGGTCGACCACGCAGTTCGCGCCGACGCTCGCCAGGGTCTCGGCGAAGGCGACCGAGGCTCCGCCGTGCAGGATGCGCATCGGCTGCACGCTGCGCGCATCGACCGGCATGGTGCCGCGGATGAAGTCCGGCCCGAGCTCGGTGAACACGATGCCGAGGCCGTCGACCATGGTGCGCGCGCTGGTGGCGTTGCAGCTGTCGAGCGTGGTCCCCGGCTGCCAGATCGGCGCGGTCATGGGCCGTGCTCCGCGTCGCCATCCCGCGCGGGGGCGTCGCGCCCGGAAGCGCCATCGTCCTGCGGCGCCTCGCCCCGCAGCTCCGCGCCGATGCGGCGGTAAGCCTCGCGGAACGGGATGCCCTCGCGCACCACCAACGCGTTGGCGCGCTCGGCGGCGTGGATCGCGGGATCGGGCGTGATGCGCTC
>RFTM01000315.1 GCA_009923475.1 Gammaproteobacteria bacterium
GCGGCGCCGCGGCGCCGCCGGCGGGCACCCTCGTGGTCGAGCGGGCACGCGGCGCGGCTGCGGACGCCGGCATCCGTCGCGGCGACCTCATCCTCGGCGTCAACGGCAAGCGCCTCAAGTCGGCCAAGGAATACCGCGACAGCGTGGCGCAGGGCGGCAAGGTCGTGGCCTTGCTGGTGCAGCGCGAGGACCAGCAGATGTTCATCCCGGTCCGACCCGGCTGAGGGCAGGGCGCCCTCCCCGCGGGCAGGCGGGAGCCGGGTCGTGTATCCTCCCGGCTCCCGTTTTTGCAGGTTTTTCCGCGTCATCCATGGACGAGCGATACGAACCGGCGGCCGTCGAGCGGGCCGCGCAAGGGCATTGGGCCGAGCGCCGCAGCTTCGCCGCGCGCGAGCCCGCGCCGGGCGAGGCGGCCGGCGACAAGTTCTACTGCCTCTCCATGTTCCCGTACCCCTCGGGCCGGTTGCACATGGGGCATGTCCGCAACTACACCATCGGCGACACCCTGACGCGCTTCATGCGCATGCAGGGGCGCAACGTGATGCAGCCGATGGGCTGGGACGCGTTCGGGCTGCCGGCCGAGAACGCGGCGATGGCCAACGGCGTCGCACCCGCGAAGTGGACCCGCGACAACATCGCCTACATGAAGAAGCAGCTGCAGGCGCTCGGCTTCGCGCTCGACTGGGAGCGGGAGTTCGCGACCTGCGACCCGTCCTACTACCGCTGGAACCAGTGGCTGTTCCTGCGCATGCGCGAGAAAGGCATCGCCTACAAGCGCACGGGCGTCGTCAACTGGGATCCGGTCGACCAGACCGTGCTCGCCAACGAGCAGGTGATCGACGGGCGCGGTTGGCGCACCGGCGCGCTGGTCGAGAAGCGCGAGATCCCGATGTACTACCTCAACATCACGGCCTACGCCGATGAGCTGTTGGGCGCGCTCGACGGTCTCGACGGCTGGCCCGAGCGCGTCAAGACCATGCAGGCCAACTGGATCGGCCGCAGCGAGGGCGCAGAGGTGTCGTTCCCGCTCGCCGACGATGCGCGCGCGGCGCTGGCCGCGGCCGCCGCCGCCCCGTCGCCGGCGCTCAAGGTCTTCACCACCCGCGTCGACACGCTGTTCGGGGTCACCTTCATGGCGGTCGCCGCCGAGCATCCGCTCGCGCTCGCCGCAGGCGCGCGCGACCCCGCGCTGCAGTCGTTCATCGACGAGTGCCGCCGCGGCAGCACCATGGAAGCGGACGTCGCCACCATGGAGAAGAAAGGCCGGCGCACCGGCCTGCACGTGCTGCACCCCTTCACGGGCCAGCCGGTCGAGGTCTGGGTCGCCAACTACGTGCTCATGGGCTACGGCGAGGGCGCCGTCATGGGCGTGCCCGCGCACGACGAGCGCGATTTCGAGTTCGCGCTCAAGAACGGCATCGCAGTCCGCGCCGTCGTGCACCCCGAGGGCGGCGTCGACGTCTGGCCGTGGGCCGTGGCCCCTTGGCGACCGGCCTACGGCGAACGCGGCATCACGGTCGAGTCGGGCGAGTTCTCGGGCCTCGGCTTCCAGGCGGCGGTCGATGCCATCACGGCCGCGCTCGAGAGCCGCGGCCTCGGCCGCAAGCGTGTGCAGTTCCGGCTGCGCGACTGGGGCATCTCGCGCCAGCGCTACTGGGGCTGCCCGATCCCGCTCGTGCACTGCCCGAGATGCGGCGAGGTGGCGGTGCCCGACGACCAGTTGCCGGTGGTGCTGCCCGAGCACCTCGTGCCGGACGGCAGCGGCAACCCGCTCGGCAAGCACGCGCCCTTCCTCGAGGTGGCCTGCCCCGCCTGCGGCGGTGCGGCGCGCCGCGAGACCGACACCATGGACACCTTCGTCGATTCGTCCTGGTACTTCCTGCGCTTCGCCTGCCCCGACAACGACCGCGCGATGGTCGACGCGCGCGCGCGCTATTGGCTGCCGGTCGACCAGTACATCGGCGGCATCGAGCACGCCATCCTGCACCTGCTGTACGCGCGCTTCTGGACCAAGGTCATGCGCGACCTCGGGCTCGTCGGCATCGACGAACCCTTCGCCAACCTGTTCACGCAGGGCATGGTGCTCAACCACATCTACTCGCACCAGCCGGCCGAGGGTCGGCGCAGCTACTTCAACCCGGCCGACGTCGACGTGGTCGAGGAAGGCGGCGCCAAGCGCTACATCGCCACGCGCGAGGACGGCAGCACGCTCGAGGTGCGCTACGACGGCCTCGGCACCATGTCGAAGTCGAAGAACAACGGCGTCGACCCGCAGCGCCTCGTCGAGCAGTACGGCGCCGACACCGCGCGGCTCTTCATGATGTTCGCGGCGCCGCCCGAGCAGACGCTGGAGTGGTCGGACGAGGGCGTGCAAGGCTCGTTCCGCTTCCTGCGCCGGCTCTGGAAGGCGGTGCACGAGCACGTGTCCGCGGGCGCATCGCCGGCGATCGGCCGCGAGGTCGCGCCCGCCGCGCTGGACGGCGCGCAGAGGGCGCTGCGCCGCACCGCCCACCAGACGCTCGCCAAGGTCGCCGACGACATCGCGCGCCACGGCGCGGGCGCATCGAGCTTCAGCGACTGGTGGGCGTACAAGATGGAAGTGATGGACGCGATCCCGTGGAACGGCCAGATGCTCTGGAAGGCCGGCGTCGTCACGAGCTTCAACTCCGACAGCGACAGCGATGACGAATTCACGCAATCCGAACCTGAACCTGATATCAACTACACCTACGGCAACGGATACCTTACTCGACTTCAAGACCCCCACTCCCATCATGTCGAATTCTACGACCCTTGGTTCCCCAATCCTGACCCGACGCCGA
>RFTM01000316.1 GCA_009923475.1 Gammaproteobacteria bacterium
CGGTAGTCGCGCGCGGCGAAGTCGAGGAACGCGACCTGGGCGCGGGCGCGGGTCGCGGCCTTGCGCACGCGGTGCGCGAGCAGCGGCAGCTCGGCGCGCAGGTGGCTGCCGATGACGAGCAGGCCCGACAGCGACTCGACCGCCGTGAGCGGCATGCCGAGCCCCGGCGCGGCGGCGGCGCGCAGGTCGCGCTGCCGCAAGCGGTGGTCGATGTTGGACGAGCCGAGGCCGCGCGCGAGACGCGCCGCGAGCGAGAGCTCCTCGAGCGTCGAAGAGGGATGCGCGAGCACGCCGAGCGACGGACCCGCCGCCGCGAGACCGCGGGCCGCCGCGCCCAGCGCAGTCTCCCAATCGACCTCGCGCCAAGCGCCGCCTTCGCGCAGCATCGGCTTCTGCAGCCGGTCGCCGGCGAGCAGCCCCTCGTAGCTGAAACGTTCGCGGTCGGCGATCCAGGTCTCGTTGACCTCGTCGTTGGCGCGCGGCACGACGCGCTTCAGGCGGCCGCGCAGCACATGGCCGTGCAGGTTGGCGCCGATGCCGTCATGCGGCGCGATGAGCGGCGTCTGCGTCATCTCCCAGGAGCGGCCCTGGTAGCGGAAAGGCTTGGAGTTGAGCGCGCCCACCGGGCAGAGGTCGATGATGTTGCCGGAAAGCTCGTGCTCGACCGCCTTCTCGACATAGGTGCCGATGAGCATGTTCTCGCCGCGGCCGGTGGTGCCGAGCTCCGGGATGCCCGCGATGTCCTGGCCGAAGCGCACGCAGCGCGTGCAATGGATGCAGCGCGTCATGTCGGTGGAGACCAGGGGCCCGAGGTCCTTGTCCTTCACCACGCGCTTGCGCTCGGTGAAGCGGGCGGCGTCGCGGCCGAAGCCGACCGCGAGGTCCTGCAGCTCGCACTCGCCGCCCTGGTCGCAGATCGGGCAATCGAGCGGGTGGTTGATGAGCAGGAACTCCATGGTCGCCTTCTGAGCGCCGATGGCGACGGGCGACTTGGTGAAGACCTTCATGCCCTCGGCGACCGGGGTGGCGCAGGCGGGCAGCGGCTTCGGCGCCTTCTCGACCTCGACGAGGCACATGCGGCAGTTGGCCGCCACCGGCAGCTTGTCGTGGTAGCAGAAACGCGGCACGTACGCGCCATGCGCGTCGGTCGCGTGGATGATCATCGCGCCCTTGCGGGCCTTGACGGGCTTGCCGTCGATCTCGAGGTTGACGAGGTCGTCCTGGGGCTGGGCTGCCATGGCGTCACGCGCGGCCGGTCAGGCCGCCGCCCTCCGGATCATCTGCTCGAACTCGTGGCGGTAATGCTTGATGAAGCTCTGCACCGGCCACGCCGAGGCGTCGCCGAGCGCGCAGATGGTGTGGCCCTCGATGCGGTTGGCCACGTCGACGAGCAGGTCGAGGTCCTGCAGCCTCCCCTCGCCCGCCACGATGCGGCGCAGCACGCGGTTGAGCCAGCCCGTGCCCTCGCGGCAGGGCGTGCACTGCCCGCAGGACTCCGACTTGTAGAAGCGCGAGATGCGCTCGAGCGCGCGCACCATGCAGGTGGTCTCGTCCATGACGATGACGGCGGCGGAGCCGACCGATGAGCCGACCGCGCGCAGCGAGTCGTAGTCCATGTTGGCGCCCATCATGACGTCGCCGGGCACCACCTTGACGGACGAGCCGCCAGGGATGACCGCCTTGAGCTTGCGGCCGCCGCGCACGCCGCCCGCGATCTCGAGCAGGTCCTTGAAGGGGATGCCGAGCGGCAGCTCGTAGTTGCCGGGCTTCTCGACGTGGCCCGACACCGAGAAGATGACGGTGCCGCCGGCGTTGGCGGTGCCGAGCTTCGCGAACCACTCCGGTCCCTTGCGCAGGATGGTCGGCACCGAGGCGTAGCTCTGGGTGTTGTTGATGGTGGTCGGCTGGCCGTAGAGGCCGAAGGCGGCCGGGAACGGCGGCTTGAAGCGCGGCTTGCCCTGCTTGCCCTCGAGCGACTCGAGCAGCGCGGTCTCCTCGCCGCAGATGTACGCGCCCGCGCCGACGAAGGTGTAGAGGTCGAAGTCGATGCCGCTGCCCTGCACGTCCTTGCCGAGCAGGCCGGCGTCGTAGGCCTCCTTGACGGCCGCCTCGAAGCGCGGCACCGGTTCGCCCAGGAACTCGCCGCGGATGTAGTTGTAGCCGACGGTCGCGCCCATGGCATAACCGCCGATCGCCATGCCCTCGACGAGCGCATGCGGGTTGAAGCGCAGGATGTCGCGGTCGTGGCAGGTGCCGGGCTCGCTCTCGTCGGAGTTGCAGACCGCGTACTTCTGCATCGGCGCGTTGCGCGGCATGAACGACCACTTGGTGCCGGTCGGGAAGCCCGCGCCGCCGCGGCCGCGCAGGCCGCTCGCCTTGACGGCGTCGATGACCTGCTCGCGGGTCATCTCGCCGGCGAGGATCTTCTTCCAGGACGAATAGCCGCCGATCTTGAGGTAGGACTCGAGGGTCCACGGCCGCTCGATGCCGAGCCCGAGCGGCTCGAACACCACGAGGTTCATGCGGTCGCGCCAGGCGTCTTGGGCGGAGGTCATCGGGCTGGGCTCACTTGAGGTCATCGAGGATCTGGTCGACCTTGGCGGGCGTCAGATGCTCGTGGAAGTGGTGGTCGACCATCATCATCGGCGCGCCGGTGCAGGAGGCGAGGCACTCCTCTTCCTGCTTGAGGAAGATGCGGCCGTCGGGCGTGCTCTCGCCCACCTTGATGCCGAGCTTGCGCTCGCAGTGCGCGAGGATCTCCTCGCCGCCGCGCAGCCAGCAGGAGATGTTGGTGCAGACGCTGACGTGGTGCCG
>RFTM01000317.1 GCA_009923475.1 Gammaproteobacteria bacterium
GGCGCGGTGCTGATCGCGCTGCTGTGCGCTACGGTCGTGCCGCTCGTGCGCTGAACGCGCCAGCGCCGATCGCGCGCGCGAGGATCTCGGCCGCGCTCGCGCCCGACCGCCGTGCCATCGCGTACACCTCGTCGGGCGTCAGACGCTCGTCGGCGCGGTCCGAGATCATCCGCAGGCAAGCGAAGGGCAGGCCGAATTCCTCGCAGACCTGCGCGACGGCGGCGCCCTCCATCTCCACGCAGGCCGCGCCAGGCACCCGCTGCCGGACCGCGGCACGGGCCTCTCCGGTGCCGATGACCTGGTCGCCGGTCGCGACATCGCCGTGGACGATGCGCCGCGGTGCCGCCGCCGGGTCCTGCGCGCGCCACGCCCGGGCGGCCGCGATGAGGCCCGCCGACAGCGCGTCGTCGGTTCTCAGGGCGGCGCGGCCGAGGAGCGGCACCACCGTGGGCGCATAGAACGGCGAGGCGTCGAGGTCATGGTGGAACAGCTGCCGTGCCACCACCAGGTCGCCGGGCTCCAGCTCGTCCTGCAAGGCGCCCGCGATGCCGGTGAAGACCACCGCCCGGGGCTGCTCCCGCAGGATGAGCTGGGCTGTGGTGCTGGCGGCGGCCACCTTGCCCCAACGCGAGAAGGCGAGCGCGACCGGGACCGTACCCAACCGTCCCCGGTAGACCTGTCGGCTGGCCACGGTGTCCGCGCTGACGTGCTCCAGACGCGGCAGCAGCGCCTCGAGTTCTTCGGGCATGGCTGAGAGCAGCAACAACATGGGACGCCCCAGAAAAGGCCTGGGCGCGACTGTCCGTGGCGGCGAGCGGGGCTGTCAACCTGGAGGCTGGCCAGGCATCCCTTTATCACCGAATCCAATATTTAACATAATATACATTATACGAACTTATGTAGGGACCGAGACCGTACTATCCGGTTTAGACTGCCGAGCCACACACAGGACCCACCAAGCTTGCGCCTTCTGGTCTACAACATCCGCTACGCCACCGGCACCGGCGCCACGTTCCATCTGCCCGTGCCGGGCGCCGGTTACCTGCGCAGCAGCCGACGCACGCTGGACGACATCACCCATTTCATCCGCCATCAGGACGCCGACCTCGTCGGACTCATCGAGGTCGACATGGGCTCGGTGCGCAGCGGGCTCATCAACCAGGCGGAATACATCGCCCAGCATCTCGGGCATTACACGGCCTACGAGTGCAAGTACGGCGCCGCCTCGCTCAACAACCAGCTGCCCATCGTCCGCAAGCAAGGCAACGCGATCCTGGCCGCGCCGCGGGTGCATGGCGAGCGTTTCCATTACTTCCCGACCGGCATCAAGCGCCTCGTCATCGAGATGGAGCTCGACGAGGTCTGCGTGTTCCTCGTGCACCTGTCGATCAAGTACCGGCACCGCCAGGAGCAGCTCAAGCACCTGCACGGGCTGATCCGCGACGCCCGCAAGCCCGTGATCGTCGCCGGCGACTTCAACACCTTCACCGGCACCAACGAGCTCTATCTGTTCATGCAGGCCGCGGGCCTGCGCAGCGCCAACACGCGCGGCCTCGCGTCGTTCCCGGCGCGGATCCCGCGCGCCGAACTCGATTTCGTGCTGGTGAGCCCCGAGATCGAGGTGCTCGATTTCCGCATCCCCGACGTGCGGCTCTCGGACCACCGACCCCTGATCTGCGATTTCCGCGTGCGCAGCACCCTGAGCGCGAGCGCCGCCTGACCCCTTGGAGCCCCGATGGACCTGCGCCACTGCCGCCTCGAGACCGACGCCGAAGGGATCGCCTGGCTGACCCTCGACAAGGCCGACGCCTCGGCCAACACGCTCGGCAGCGGGATGCTGCGCGAGGCCGACGAGGTGCTGCGGCGCCTCGAAGCCGCCCCGCCCCGCGGCCTCGTCATCCGTTCCGCCAAGCGCAGCGGCTTCATCGCGGGCGCCGACATCAATGAATTCACCACGCTCCAGAGCGTCGAGCAGGCCGAGACGCTGGTGCGGGCCGGCCAGTCGGTCATCGACCGCATCGAGGCGCTGCCTTGTCCGTCCGTCGCCGCGATCGAGGGCTTCGCGCTCGGCGGCGGCCTCGAGCTCGCGCTCGCTTGCCGCTACCGGGTCGCGGTCGGCAACGACCGCCTCACGCTCGGTTTCCCCGAGGTGATGCTCGGCATCCATCCCGGCTTCGGCGGCACGGTGCGCAGCGTGCGGCTCATCGGCGCGCCGGCCGCGCTCGACATGATGCTGACGGGCCGCAACATCCGCGGCGCCAAGGCCTTGTCCGCCGGGCTCGTCGACCGCCTGGTCGATGCGGCGGACCAGCTCGATGACGCCGCCCGCGAGCTGATCCGGCGCCGACCGGCGCCGCGGCGCGCGCCCTGGTCGCAGCGGATCCTGTCCTGGGGGCCGCTGCGCCCCTTCATCGCGAAGAAGGTGCGCGCGGGCGTGGCGCGCAAGGTGCGTGCGGAGCATTACCCCGCGCCCTATGCGATCGTCGATCTTTGGGAGCGCTACGGCGCGCAGGGCCGCGAGGCCTACGAGGCGGAGGCGGCCTCCATCGCGCGGCTGTTCCTCACGCCCACCGCGCGCAACCTCGTGCGGGTGTTCTTCCTGCAGGACGGCCTGAAGTCGCAGCGCATCGCCGGCGGCCGCACGCCGCAGCGCGTGCACGTGGTGGGCGCGGGCGTCATGGGCGGCGACATCGCGGCGTGGTGCGCGCTGCGGGGCCTCGAGGTCACGCTGCAGGACCGCGCCGAGGAGTACCTGCGGCCGGCCATGGCGCGGGCCGCTGCACTGTTCGAGAAGCGCATCAAG
>RFTM01000318.1 GCA_009923475.1 Gammaproteobacteria bacterium
GCCGCGGCACCAGCACCGCCGGGGTGACCTGCAGCGGCAGCGACCAGAACTCGCGCTCGCCCGCCAGGTAGGCGAGGGGCTCGCCGCCGCTGCGCCGCGCGATCCAGTCGCCCAAGCGCCCCCTCTCTGCGGCATCGAGCGTCCGGTCAGGCGCGGTGACGAGCGCGCTGCGCGGCAGGCCGAGGCAGACAAGCGTCAAGGTCTCGGCCTCGCGTCGGGCGTCGCCGCCGAGCAAGGGCTCGAGCGCGCGCGCGGCCTCGGCCACGCCCGATGCGAGCGTGAGGGCCGATCCGGGGCTCGCAGGTCGGGCGACGTCCATGCGCGAAGTCTGTCACGACGGCGCGCGCGATGCCTCGGGTCCGCCATCGCGGTCTGATACATTTGACCCGGTGAGACTGTTCCCCTACGACCGTCCGGCGAGCACCGGCGAAGTGCTGGATGCGGGCTTCATGCTGTTCCGCCGGACCCTGCCTTCCTGCCTGCCGTGGTCGCTGCTGGCGGTGGTGTCGGGCAACCTGCCCTCGGCCTACCAACTGCTCTCGGGCCGGTCGCTCTCGCTGCTTGCGCCCAAGGATCCCCTGTGGTGGACGCTGCTGTGCGTCGCCGCGCTGTCGAACCTGTGGGTGTGGACCTTGATCGTCCGCCGCCAGCTCGGCGTGGCGCGCGGCGCTCCGCGCGGCCTCGCGGCCGATGCCTGGTCCGCGCTCAAGCGGCTGCCGCAGTCGCTGGGGGTGGTCTTCGGTGCCGTGTTGCTGGTGCTGCTCGGCCTCTTGCTGCTGGTCGCGCCCGGGCTCTACCTCGGCGTCGCGCTCTGGCCCTGCCTCACGGTGCTGACCGCCGAAGAGGGCGGTGTGCGCGCGGCCGTGGACCGCACCTTGCAGCTGGTGCGCGGCAACTGGTGGCACACCGCCACCATCCTCGGCGTGGCCTCGAGCGCGCTGCTCGCGCTTTATGTGGTCGGCGTGCTGGCGGCGATGGCGCTGACGCAGGTGGCGGGCGGCCTCGACCGCAGCAGCGCCACCTTGGCCCTGACGCTGGTGTCGGCCTTGCTGGCGGGCGTGTTCCAGCCGATGTTGACCGCGCTCGGCGTCGCGCAGTACGCCGACCTCGCGCGCCGCGCCGCGGAGCGCGCACCGGCCGCCGCATGAGTCTCCGGGCCGTCGCGGTGCTGCTCCTGCTGTCTATGGCGATGCCGTCGACCGCCGCGGGGGCGGCCGACGCGGCCGACGGGGACGCGCTCACGCCGCAGCTCGCGGCCCAGTTGCGCGCCTGCCTGTGCGAGGCGCGGCGCCAGGGCGGCGACGATGCGCTCGGGCTGCGCAAGGTCCGCGTCGCGACGGATTGCCCTGCACTCGCGGCCCGGCTCGGGTCGCGGCCGCTGCCCGGGATGCGCGGCCGCTGGTTCGACGAGGACGGCAGCATGACCCTGCGGCAGCTCGGCGACCTGCAGCGCCTCGTCGAAGCGGCCGCCGAGCCGCGTCCCTTCGTCGGCCAGCTGTCGTCGCCGCGGCTCGCCGCCATCATCGACGCGCTCGATCCGGCCGCGCGCGGCGAGCTGTCCACCCGTGCGCGGCTTGCCCGATGGTGGCGCGCCGTGGTCGGCGAGTTCGATCCGACCAAGCGCGAGGCCGGCCAGCGGCGTCAGCGCATCGAGTGGCCGCTCGGGTTCTGGAGCTCCGTGTCGTGGGCGGCGTTCGCGACCGCCGTGCTGCTGGTCGCGACCGTGCTGGTGCAGGAGATCCGCGCCGCGCTCGCGCTGCGTCCCGGGCGTCGCAGACGCACGGTCCGGCGCGCGCCGCCGCCGGCGGCCCGCCCCGACATCGACAGCATCGACCTTCTGCCGCCGCGCGAGCGCGCCGGTGCGCTGCTGCGCGCCGTGTCGACGCGGCTGCACGAGTCGGGCGCGCTGCGCACGCCCGACCCGTTGACGCCGCGCGAGGTCGAGGCCGACGCGCGGCTGGCCGCGGGCGAACGCGAGGACCTGGCGGCGGTCACGCGGGCAGCCGAGCTCGGCGCCTTCGGCCGCGAGGCGCCGACGGACCTGATGCTCGCGCGGGCGCGTCGCGCCGCGTTGCGGTGGATCCCGGCCGGCGCGCCGCGACGCTGGTCCTGGCCGCGCGCCGACGGGGCGCGGGCGCGATGAGGCGGGCGTCATGAAAGGGCGGCTGCGCGCCGTGCTGCTCGCGGCGGCCGCCTTGCTGCTGCTCTACGGCATCACGCTCGGCAGCGCGCCGGCCGACCGCGAGGCCACGCGTCCCACGTCGTTCGAGGTGGGCGCGGGCGGTTACTCCGCACTGCGCGACTGGTTGGCCTCCGCCCGCATCGAGACGCGCTCGCTGCGCGGCGATTACCGCGCGCTCGAACGCGTCACCGAGGACTTCCCGACCGGCAACGTGCTCATCGTCACCTTGCCGGGCTCGATCCCGCTCATCTCGCGCGACTTCATCCCCTTGCACCTGTGGGTGCGCCGCGGCAACACGCTCATCGTGCTGGCCGCGCTCTGCGATGCGCCCGAGTGGGCGACCGGCGAGCAGCTGCGCTCGATGCCGGGCGACATCGGCATGCTCACCGGCCTGGAGGCGGTCGGTACCGGGCAGGGGCCCGGCCGCTTCCTCGTGACGCCGGTGAGCTCGCGCTGGGTGCCGGCGCTGCGGCATCCGTTCGTCGACGGCGTGCGCAGCGTCGAGGCGCTCTCGGACCGCGCGGTGTCGCCCTGCGCGATCGGCCTGCCGCCCGGACGCGGCGCCTTGGCGTTGCTGCGCAGCGAGGACACGGTCGGCAACGGCCGCGACGATG
>RFTM01000319.1 GCA_009923475.1 Gammaproteobacteria bacterium
CCGCTCTCGGCGTGGACGCTCGCCGCCGGCGTGCTGGTCGCGTTCCTCGTGTCGCTGAGCAGCGTGTCGCTGCCCGGCACCCTCAGCTTCGTGGTGTCCGTCGGCCCGATCGCCATGGCGATGGGCGTGCCCATCGAGCCGCTCGCGCTGCTCGTCGCCGTCGAGATGCTGCCCGACATCATGCGCACGCTCGGCAACGTCGCCGGTGACGTGGCGGTCACCGCGGCGGTGGACCGCGACGGCGAACGCCGCGCCGCCTGATCCCGCGCGGCGACGCCCCGCGCCTTACGCTCCGCGCACTGGCGGCCACTGTCGCGTGACATGCGTCACCGCGAGGATCCGGACCTCGTCGTCGCGGGTCTCGTAGACCAGACGGTAGTGCTCGTGCGCGAGGTACTCGCGCGTGGCGACGACCCGGCCGGCCCGGCCTTTGATGGGCTGGTACGCGAGCCGCTGCGCCGCCGCCGAGAACCGCTCATCCACGCGGGCGGCGTCGAGGGGATCACCCGACGCGATGAACTCGAAGATCTCCGCGCGGTCGCGTTGCGCCTCGAGCGCCCAGACGACGTTCATGCCGCGCCCCCGCCATCGCGAGCCGCCGCGCGTTGCCGGCTGAAGCGCGCCTCGACGTCCGCGGCTGCCGCATAGCGCCCGGTCGCCACCTGCGCGCGTGCCCGTTCCACCTTCACGCCCAGGAATGCCGCGTACTCGCCCACAAGCCGATACCGGTCGATGTACTCGCGCATCAACTCCCGCACCACCTGCGAGGCCGGCCGGTCGTTCGCGCGCGCGGTCATGACGAACGCGCGACGCAGATCGGACTCGAGTTTCAGCGTGAACACCGATTCCTTGGGCATGGTCGTCTCGATTGCGCCGGATCTCGTTTGCGCTGAACGAGAGTAGGCTGCGCGGGACCGGGGCGGGTATCGGTGAATCCGCTGTGTTCGTGCAGATATGCGCGCGAGTCGGTATGCCGACCGGCACGCGGGCCTCTATGCGAGCCCCTTGTCCCGCGCATGTCGCGGCGTATGAACCAGGTACTGACGAAGTACTAACACGTTTGCAGGGCCCCGCCACCCCCCCCCGCTCACACCGCGCTGGCGATGTCGGTCTCCGCGAAGTCGCGGCCCTTGTAGAGCAGCGGCAGTCCGCGCGTCTTGGCGAGCGCGTAACTGAACACGTCGCCGAAGTTGAGCGCGGCCGGGTGGCCGTTCCCCTTGCCGTAGGCGACGAACGCGGCATAGGCCGCATCCATCTCCGCGGCGCCGGGCGGGACGATCTCGAAGAACGGCAGCCGCAAGAGATCGTCGACCAGCACCACCGCGCGTTGACCACGCCGGGCGTGCACCACCCTGCGCGCCTCGATCCGCCCATCACTCAGGGCGCGGCAGACGATCCCCGTCCGTCACCGCCCAGCGCCCGCCCTTGGCGGGGCCGATGCGCACGAGCCGACCGGTTTCGCGCAGTTTGCGGATCGCCCGCTCGACGGCGCGGACCGACTTGCCCAGGCGCTCCGCCAGTTCCGGGATGGACAGCTCCGGCGCATCGCGCAGCAGGCCCAAGATGCGCTCGGGTGTTTTCCCCGGCGTTTTCCCCGGCGTTTTCCCCGGCGTCCCCGGGGCGCTCTCCAGCCGGATCGCCTCACGCAGGCTGTCCTCGATCGCGGTCAGGATGAACTCGATGAACCCCGAACAGTCGGTCTGGGCATCGGCCGCGGCCAACTGTTCGTAGTACGCCTGCTGGCGCCGTTTGATCACCGTCTCCACCGGCAGGTACGCCAGCACCGGCTGCCAACGGCTCAGGATCAGGCTTTGCCACAGCCGCCCCATGCGGCCGTTGCCGTCGCTGAACGGGTGGATGAACTCCAGCTCGTAGTGGAACGCCGCGGAGGCGATCAAGGGGTGCGCCTCGGTGTCGGCCAACCACTGCAACAGGTCCTGCATCAGCCGTGGCACCTGACTCGCCGGCGGTGCGACGTGGATGACCTTCTCGCCCCTCATCACGCCGACGCCACCGTGCCGCCACCGCCCCGCATCGTCCACCAGGGTCGCCATCATCATGGCGTGGGCCGCCAACAGGTGCTCCACACGGTCCGCCTGCCACCCGCCCATCGACTCATACGCCGCGAAGGCATTGCGCACTTCCTGGATCTCGCGCGGTGAGCCGAGGACAAGCTTGCCCTCCAGCACCGCCGTGACCTGTTCCAGCGTCAGCGTGTTCTGCTCCACCGCGAGCGATGCCTGGATGCTGCGGATGCGATTGCCGCGCCGCAGTTCCGGCCGCAGGGCCCCCTGGTTCACGGCCTTCCACGCCCCCAACAACTCGGCGATGCCGGTCATCGCCTCGGTCATGCGATGGGTGAGCTGGAAGGGCGGGTGGTAGGGCTTGTTCATGGCGCGCACCTCACCCCAACCGCCAGCAGCGTCTCGTAGGGGATCTTCAAGCCGTCGTGCAGCCGCCGCACCATCCGCAGGCTCAGGCGCCGCTTGCGGTTGAGCACCTCGAGCACGAGGTTCATGCGCGCCTTGAGGATCGTCAGCGCGCCCATCTTGTCCATTTCACTGGCATGAGCATCAAAGTTGAACGCGGCCGCGATCAACATATCAAAGCCCGCCTCGGCGGCCTCACGCGCCGCCGCGATAAGATCAGCGCGCGATACGGTGCCATATTCCGGCCCGATCAATATCGCGGCGCGCTTCTCGGGCGCGGTATCCTCCTCGGCCGCTTCATCGGCGCTCTTCTGGCGGACCATGCCTTCGGCGCAGATGAATGACCCAGGCCAACCCTTCAG
>RFTM01000320.1 GCA_009923475.1 Gammaproteobacteria bacterium
GATGGTGAGCGGAGCGACCTGGTCGCGCAGCGCGAGCACCGTGAAGATCGCCTCGACGACGCCCGCCGCGCCCAGCAGATGCCCGGTCATGGACTTGGTGGAGCTCACCGCGAGCTTGGCCGCATGCGCGCCGAAGGCCTGCTTGATGGCCTGGGTCTCCGCGCGGTCGCCGAGCGGCGTCGAGGTGGCGTGGGCGTTGAGGTATTGGACGGCATCAGGGGCGATCGCCGCATCGCGCAGCGTGTTCTGCATGGCGAGCCGGGCACCCGCGCCGTCTTCGGGCGGCGCGGTGATGTGATAGGCGTCGCCGCTCATGCCGAAGCCGATGACCTCGGCGAGGATGTCGGCGCCCCGACGCTTGGCGTGTTCGAGTTCCTCGAGCAGCAGCGCCCCGCCCCCGTCGGAGGCCACGAAGCCGTCGCGATCGCGGTCCCAGGGACGCGATGCGCCCGCCGGGTCGTCGTTGCGCTCGGACAGCGCGCGCGCCTGCGAGAACCCGCCGATGCCGAGCCGGGTGGTCGACATCTCGCCGCCACCGGCCAACATGACGTCAGCATCGCCGTACTGGATGGTGCGGTAGCCGAGGCCGATGGCGTGGGTGGAGGTGGTGCAGGCCGTGACCACGCCGAGGTTCGGCCCCTTGAGGCCGTAGCGGATCGAGAGATGCCCCGCGATCATGTTGATGATGGAGGACGGGATGAAGAACGGCGAGATCTTGCGGGGCCCGCCCACCTGCAGGAAGGTCTCGCACTCGGATTCGATGGTCGACAGGCCGCCGATGCCGGCGCCGGCGATCACGCCGCAGCGCTCGGGGTCGAGCTTGCTGAAGTCGATGCCGGAACCCGCCACCGCCTGGATGCCGGCAGCGACGCCGTAGTGGATGAACTCGTCCATCCGGCGGGCTTCCTTGGGCGGGATGTAATCGCCGACCGTGAAACCCTTCACCGCGCCGCCGATGCGGGTGGCGAACGCGCTGGTGTCGAAACGGGTGATCAGCCCGATGCCGCTCTCGCCCCGCAGGATCGACTGCCACGCCGAATCGACGGTGCTGCCGACGGGGGAGACGATCCCGAGACCGGTGACGACGACACGCCGCTTGCTCATGCGGGCTCCGTGGTGGGGCTGTCGGGGCGCGAAAGGGGCGCGAAACGAACGGGGCCGGCACCGGGCCGGCCCCGCGTCGATGCGTGGTGAGCCTCAGGCCTTGCGGCGGGCGTTCACGTAGTCGATGGCCTGCTGGACGGTGGTGATCTTCTCGGCGTCCTCGTCCGGGATCTCGGTCTCGAACTCTTCTTCGAGCGCCATCACGAGTTCCACGGTGTCGAGGGAATCCGCTCCGAGGTCATCGACGAACGAGGCATTGTTGGTGACCTGCTCGAGCTTGACCCCAAGCTGCTCCGCAACAATGGCTTTGACTTGCTGTTCGACGCTGCTCATCGGTGGTTTGACCTCTCTCAGACCTGTAAGGATTGTTCTGTGCGTTGCGGCCCAAGGCCGCAGACCGGGGGCGTATTGTAGGGGAACTGGGGGTGCCCGCCAACGCAGAGCGCGCAAATATCTGAATTTTAATAGAAAATCCGTGCTTTGGGACGTCCGGGGGAGCCCCTCAGGGCATGTACATGCCGCCGTTCACATGCAGGGTCTGGCCGGTCAGATAGGCGCCCGCGGGCGAAACCAGATAGAGCACGGCAGCGGCGATGTCGCCCGGCTGCCCGAGACGGCCCAACGGGATCCCCTCTTGGAGGGCCGCCCGCTGCTCCTCGTCCAGCGCCCGGGTCATGTCGGTGTCGATGAAGCCCGGCGCCACGGCGTTGACGGTGACATTGCGGCTCGCGATCTCCTTGGCCAGCGACTTGGTGAAGCCGATGACCCCGGCCTTGGCCGCGGCGTAGTTGGTCTGGCCGGCATTGCCCATCGCCCCCACCACCGAGGTGATGCTGACGATGCGGCCCTGACGCTGCTTCATCATGTGCTTGAGGCAACCGCGGGAGAGGCGGAACACCGAGGTGAGGTCGGTGAGCAGCACCGCATCCCAGTCCTCGGGCTTCATGCGCATGAGCAGCCCGTCGCGGGTGATGCCGGCGTTGTTCACCAGGATGGTGGGCATCTCGCCGGCGGCGTCCAGACCCTCGAGCAGCGCCTCGACCGACGAGGCGTCCGAGACGTCGAGGACGGCGCCGCGGCCCGGCGAGGGCTTTTCGCCCAACCAGCCGCTGATGGCCTCCGCCCCGGCCGCGCTGGTCGCCGTGCCGATGACCTTGGCACCCGCCTCGGCGAGCGTCTCGGCGATC
Source organism: Gammaproteobacteria bacterium (assembly GCA_009923475.1). Classification (GTDB taxonomy): domain Bacteria; phylum Pseudomonadota; class Gammaproteobacteria; order Steroidobacterales; family Steroidobacteraceae; genus UBA964. Next base: position 2,292 of record RFTM01000320.1, read on the forward strand.
GCACGGCCGATGCCGCGCGACGCGCCCGTGACCAGGGCCGTCTGGCCGGCCAACACATCCGTCATGACGCACCTCCCACGGCGGGCGACAGCGACGCCTGCAGCGACGCGGGGTCTTCGAGGGCCGCCGCCGAGACGCCCGGGGTCTTGTCGATGCGGCGATGCAGGCCCGCGAGCACCTTGCCCGGACCGCATTCCACAAAATCTGTGACGCCTGAGGACACCATCGCCCGCACGGTCGCGACCCAGCGCACGGGGCTCGCGAGCTGCCTATAAAGCAGGTCACGGATCGCTTCGGGATCGCGGTACTCGGTGGCGTCGACCGAACTGACGAACCGGCAAGACGGCGCCGCGAAGGCCGAGGTCTTGAGCCGCTCCCGCAGCCGCTCGGCGGCCGGGCGCATCAGGCTGCTGTGGCAGGGCACGCTGATCGGCAGCGGC
>RFTM01000033.1 GCA_009923475.1 Gammaproteobacteria bacterium
CAGCGTCTCGAGCACCGTGAGCAGGGTGCGCCGCGCGGCGCGGCGCGCGGCCGGATCGGCGTCGGGATCCTGCAGCACCGGCTTGGTGAGCTCGAGGTACCAGTCGCAGAACTCGTACCAGGTGAACTCGTAGAGCGCCGTGGCCGCGAAGTCGAAGCGGTATTCCGCGAAGCCCGCGTCGACCTCCGCGATGACCTTGCCGAGCCTCGAGGTGATCCAGCGCTCGGCGACGCCCGGGGCGACCGCGCCCGACATGAGCTCGGGGTCGAGCGCACGGCCGTCGGCGTCCTCCACGGTCATCAGCACATAGCGCGCGGCGTTCCAGAGCTTGTTGCAGAAGTTGCGGTAGCCGCCGACGCGCGCCAGGTCGAAGCGCAGGTCGGCGCTCTGCGTGGCGAGCGAGGCGAAGGTGAGGCGCAGGGCGTCGGTGCCGTGCGCCTCGATGCCCTGCGGGAAGGCCTTGCGCGTCGCCTTCTCGATGGCGGGGGCGAGCCGCGGCTGCATCAGGCCCGTGGTGCGCTTGCGGACCAGGTCCTCGAGCGCGATGCCATCGACGATGTCGAGCGGGTCGATGACGTTGCCCTTCGACTTCGACATCTTCTGGCCTTCCGAATCGCGGATGAGGCCGTGGACATAGACTTCCCGGAACGGCACCTCGCCCGTGAACTTGATGCCCATCATGATCATGCGGGCGACCCAGAAGAAGATGATGTCGAAGCCCGTGACCAGCACCGCGGTCGGATAGAAGCGCTGCAGCGTGGCCTTGTCATCGGGCCAGCCGAGCGTGGAGAACGGCCACAGCGCCGACGAGAACCAGGTGTCGAGCACATCCTCGTCCTGGCGCAGCGCGACGGAGGCGGGCAGGCCGTGACGCTCGCGGACCTCGGCCTCGTCGCGGCCGACATAGAGCTTGCCGGCCTCGTCGTACCAGGCCGGGATGCGGTGCCCCCACCAGAGCTGGCGGCTGATGCACCAGTCCTTGATGTTGCGCATCCACTCGAAGTAGGTGCGGGACCAGTTCTCGGGGACGAAGCGGATGTGGCCGTCCTCGACCGCCTTGATGGCAGGCCCGGCGAGCGGCTCGATGCGCACGTACCACTGGTCGGTGAGGTAGGGCTCGATGACCGTGCCCGAGCGGTCGCCGCGCGGGACCATCAACTTGTGGGGGTCGATGCGCTCCAGGAGGCCCGCGGCCTCGAGCTCGGCGACCACGCGCTTGCGCGCCTCGAAGCGGTCCAGCCCGCGGAAGCGCTCGGGAACCTCGTCGTTCATGCGCGCGTCGGGCGTGAACACGTTGAGGCGGGGCAGGCCATGGCGCGCGCCGACCTCGTGGTCGTTGAAATCGTGCGCCGGCGTGATCTTGACGCAACCGGAACCGAACTCCGGGTCGACGTAGTCGTCGGCGATGACCGGGATCTCGCGCTCGGCGAGCGGCAGCCGCAGCATCTTGCCGACCAGCGGCGCGTAGCGCGCGTCGCCCGGGTGGACGGCGACGGCGACGTCGCCGAGCATCGTCTCGGGTCGGGTGGTGGCGACGACGAGATGTCCGCTGCCGTCGGCGAGCGGGTATCGCAGGTGCCAGAGAGAGCCGTCTTCCTCGGTGTTGAGCACCTCGAGGTCGGAGACCGCGGTCTGCAGCACGGGGTCCCAGTTGACGAGCCGCTTGCCGCGGTAGATCAGGCCTTCCTCGTAGAGCCGCACGAACACCTCGGTGACCGTGCGCGAGAGCCCCTCGTCCATGGTGAAGCGGTCGCGTGACCAGTCGACCGACGCACCGAGACGCCGCATCTGCCGGGCGATGGTGCCGCCCGACTCGCCTTTCCACTTCCAGACGCGCTCGATGAAGGCGTCGCGCCCGAGACCGGCGCGGGTGAGCCCTTCGCCCTCGAGTTGCCGCTCGACCACCATCTGGGTGGCGATGCCCGCATGGTCGGTGCCGGGTTGCCACAGCGCCGCGTCACCGCGCATGCGGTGGTAGCGGGTGAGGGCATCCATGATGGTGTCCTGGAACGCATGCCCCATGTGCAGCGTGCCGGTGACGTTCGGTGGCGGGATGACGATGCAGTAGCCCGCGCCCTCACCACCGGGCGCGAACAGCCCGGACGCCTCCCAACGCTCGTAGAGGCGGCGCTCGATGTCGGCGGGCGAGTAGACCTTCTCCATGACCGGTGCGACGCCTCAGCGTCCCGCCCGGCGCAACAGGAAGTCGGTGAGCAAGGCGACCGGTCGGCCGGTGCTGCCCTTGGCGCCGCCACCGACGTAGGCGGAACCGGCGATGTCCATGTGCGCCCAGCGCAGCCCCTTGGTGAAGCGCGCCAGGAAGGCGCCCGCGGTGATCGCGCCGCCGTCGCGGCCCGCGACGTTGGCGAGGTCGGCGAAGTTGCTCTTGAGCTGCTCGCCGTACTCTTCCGTGAGCGGCAGCTGCCAGGCGCGGTCGTCCGCGCGCAGCCCCGAGTCGACGAGCTCTCGCGCGAGCGCGTCGTCGTTGGCCATCACCCCGGTGTGGTGCATGCCGAGCGCGATGACGCAGGCGCCGGTGAGCGTCGCGAGGTCGACCACGGCCTGCGGCTTGAAGCGCCGCGCGTAATGGAGCGCATCGCAGAGGATGAGCCGGCCCTCGGCGTCGGTGTTGAGGATCTCGACGGTGGTGCCGGCGGCGCTGGTGACGATGTCGCCCGGCTTGATGGCGCGGCCGCTCGGCATGTTCTCGCAGGTCGGCACCAGGGCGACGACATTGAGCGGCAGGTCGAGCTCGGCGACCATCGCCATCGCGCCGAGCACGGCGGCGGCGCCCGACATGTCGAACTTCATCTCGTCCATCGCGCCCGGGTCCTTGAGCGAGATGCCGCCGGTGTCGAAGGTGATGCCCTTGCCGACGAGCACGACCGGCGCGCGCGGTCCGCGCTTGGCCTTGTGCTCGAGCACGATGAACTTCGGCGGTTGGTCGCTGCCCTGCGTGACGGCGAGGAAGCAGCCCATCTTCTCGGCGCGGATGTCCGCTTCCTCGAGCACGCGCACGCGCAGCGAAGGATGCCGCTCGGCGAGGGCGCGGGCCTGGTCAGCGAGGTAGCCCGGAGTGCAGACGTTGCCCGGGAGGTTGGCGAGATCGCGCATCAGGCGCGCGCCCTTGCCCGAGGCTTGGCCGTGGGCGATGCCGCGACGGGCCGCAGCGGCGCGGGTCGGGCGCACCGGCCCGAGCGCGATGCGCGCCAGCGCGGGCGCTGCGGGCTTGGTCCCCGACTTCAGGTCGTTGACGCGATACAGCGCGGCGTGGATGGCTTCGGTCGCCGAACGTCCGAAGAGGTAGTCGTCGAGTTCGCGCGGCTCCGGCCGGGCGAGGGCGACCGCCGCACTGGCGCAGCGCGTGCGCGACAGGGCCGTCACCGCGGCGACCAGGGCCTTGCGCCAGTTGCGGCGCGTCACCGACTTGCCGCCCTGGCCCACGAGCAGGATGCGCGTGGCCTTCAGCCGGGGCGCGGCGGGCAACAACAGCGTCTCGGCGAGCCGACCCGGGAAATCGCCCCGCTTGAGGAAGCGGCTGATGGCGCCCCCCGCTCGACGGTCCAGGGCGGCGGCGGCGGCGCAGAGTTCGCCCCCGTCATGGACGCCGACCACGAGACAGTCGGCGTCGCGCTGCGCGAGGTTGCCGGTGAAGATGTCGATCTGCATGCGAGGCTCCCAAAAGACGGTCGAGGCAAACTGATATTCTAGCGTTTTCGCGACCCGGATTGCCCTTGGCCAGCATCCTCCCCCGATACCTGCTGCGCGAGATCGTCGCCGCCTGGCTGGCGGTGACGGTGGTGCTGCTCGTGGTGCTGATGACCAACCAGTTCGCCACCGTGCTGGCGCGGGCCGCCGAGGGCGGCTTCCCCCGCGAGGTGGTGCTGCAGCTCGTCGCCTTGGGCTCCGTGCGGAACATCGCGGTGCTGCTGCCGGTCGGCCTGTTGCTCGGGGTGATGTTGGCGCTCGGGCGGCTCTATCAGGACAGCGAGATGACGGCGGTGGTGGCCTGCGGCGTCGAGCCTTGGCGCATCTATGCGCCGATCGCCGCGCTGGCGCTGGTGGTCGCCGGCGGCGTGGCCTGGCTGTCGTTGGGCGCGGCACCGGCCAGCGAGCGCGGCCTGCAAGAGCTGCGCAACCAGGCGGTGCGCGCCGGGGAGTTCGCGCCCATCGCGGCCGGCAAGTTCCGCAGCTTCGGCGGCGGCTCGGCGGTGTTCTATGCCCAGTCGACGGCCCCGGACGGCGGATTCGAGAAGGTCTTCGTCAAGCGGCTGCGGGGGGACGTGTACGAGATCGCCGTCGCCGACCGGGCGCGGCACGAGATCTCGCCCGACGGCAGCCTCCACACGCTCACGCTCATCGACGGCGAGCGCTATGAGGGGCGACCGGGCTCGCCCGAGTTCCGGCGCGTCCGGTTCAAGGAGAACGTCATCCCGGTGCGCCTGCCTGGTCCCCCGCCCGGACGGTTCGACATCGAGTCGGTCTCGACGGCGGAACTGATCGGCCGCAGCGACCGTCCTGCCCGCGCCGAGCTCGCGTGGCGCGTGGGCTTGCCCGTGATGGTGTTCGTGCTGGCGCTGCTCGCAGTGCCGATGGCGCGGCTGCGTCCGAGGCAGGGGCGCTACGCCCGCCTTTGGATCGCGATCACCGTCTATTTCGTGTATTTCAGCCTCGCGTCCGCGGCTCGGGTCTGGATCGAGCGCGGCGCTGCGCCCGCTTGGGCGGGCCTGTGGTGGGTGCATGCGGCGGTCGCGATCGTCACGCTGGGCCTGCTGTTCGGGCCGGCACGGCTCGCGCGCCTGCGGCATCGCGACCGGGCGGTGCCGGCATGAACCGCATCGACCGGTACGTGTTGCGGGCGGTGCTCGGCGGCGTGCTGCTCGTGATGACCGTGCTGCTGAGCCTCGGCGCGCTGTTCGTGCTGCTCGGCCAGCAGGACGACATCGGCGTCGGCCGCTATACGGTCTGGAAGGCGTTGGCGTTCGTCGGGCTCAACCTGCCGCAGCAGGTCTGGGAGATGCTGCCCATCAGCGCGCTGATCGGCTCCCTGCTCGGGCTCGGCGCGCTGGCGCGCGGCAGCGAGCTCACGGTGATGCGCGCGGCGGGGCTGTCGGTCTGGCAGATCGGGCGTGGCGTCGTGCTGGCCGGCTTGCTGTTGCTCGCCTTCGGCGTGGCGGTGGGCGAGTGGCTGGCGCCGCCGATGCAACAGCTCGGGCGCGAGGTGAAGGCCTTCGCCAAGTTCTCCAACGTCAGCTTCGCCGGTTCGGGCGATGCCTGGGTGCGCGACGGCGACCTCATCGTCAATGTCGAGCGGCAGACGGGCGATTCGCAGTTCGGCGGGATGATGGTCTACGAGCTCGGCCCGGACAACCGCCTGCAGTCGATGGGCCGCGCGGCCACGGCGCGCGAGGTCGGGTCGGTCGCCAAGTCCGTCGCCAAACCGGGCGGCGGGCGCGAGGCTGCGAGCGCGTGGCGCCTCGAGCAATACGCCGAGACCCGTTTCGACGGCGACTGCAGCATCGCCTCGAGCAGCGCCGGGCGGACGCTTGAATCCAACGTCGGCGCCGAGTTCCTCGGCATCGCCGCCACCATCCCCGGCCAGCTGCCTTCGACCGCGCTCTGGCGCATGATCCGCCACCTCAAGACCAACGGCCTCGATTCACGCGAGCCCGTGTTCGCCTTCCATTCGCGCATCGCGCGCACGGTGGCGGTGCTGTTCGCGGTGCTGCTCGCCTTGCCCTTCGTGTTCGGCTCGATGCGCTCGGCAGGCGCCGGGGCGCGCATCGGTCTCGGGCTGATGCTCGGCATCGTGTTCTTCCTGCTGCAGCAGATGATCGAGAGCGGCGCGATCGTGTACGGCGGCGATCCGGCGCTCTTCGCGTGGTTGCCGACGATGCTGATGGCCGCCGCCGCGACGGTGCTGATCGCCAGGACCCGTTAGCCGACCGGAGGGCAGATGACGACGATGGTCAAGCGCACGACCCTGATCGTGCGGGACGTGGAGCGCTCGCGCGCGTTCTACCGAGACGTGCTCGGCATGCGGACCTGGTACGACGACCGGATCACGCTGTCCGGCGTCGGGCTCGCGGCCGGCAAGAAGGGCGACGAGACGCACCTCGTCATCATGGAGGCCTCCGACCCCTTGGTGGCCAAGATCGGCCTGCTGCAGTTCACCTCGCCCGCGATGCCGCCGCCTCCGCCCCGCGAGCGGCTCGGCATCGGCGACATCGTGTTCGTGATGCAAGGCGATGACGCGGCCGGCGTCCACCAGCGCGCGCTCGCCTTCGGCGCGAGGGTCCATGCCGCGCCGCACCGCTACGAGGTGCGGGGCGCCGACGGCGCGCAGCTCGTGATGACCTCGGTGAGCCTCTGGGACCCCGACGACTACTTCATCGAGTACAACCAGCGGCATACGACGGGAGGCTGAAGATGGCGGGCACGGAGCAGGGCGCGCGGCAGGTCTGGGACCTTCCGGTCCGGCTGATGCACTGGGGGCTCGTCCTCGCCGTGCTCGGGTCATGGCTCACCCGCAAGCTCGAGGGCGACTGGTTCGCTTGGCACATACGCTGCGGCTATGCGGTGCTGCTGATCGCCGCCACGCGCATCGTCTGGGGCTTCGTCGGCACCCGGCATGCGCGTTTCAGCGATTTCGTGCGTGGCCCGAGCGCCATACTTCGCTACCTGCGGGACGGCACGGATGCCGCCGGTCAGCGCATCGTCGGCCACAACCCGCTCGGCGCGCTGATGGTGCTGGCGATGCTCGCGATGCTGCTTGCGCAGGCGACGCTCGGGCTGTTCGCCAACGACCAGGTGTTCTCGACCGGGCCGCTCTACGGCTATGTGAGCGCGGCGACCAGCGACCGTCTCACGTCGCTGCACAAACAGCTCTTCGACGTGATCGTCGCCGCCATCGTGGTGCATGTGGTCGCGGCGGTCTTCTACCTTCTCGTTCGGCGCGAGAACCTGATCCTGCCGATGGTCACCGGACGCAAGCCCGGGGAGTCGCTCCCGCCCGGCGCCACGGACATCGGGCCGTCCCGGACGCTGCTTGCGGCCGCGATCGCCGCCGCTCTCGGCGCTTTGCTTTGGTGGGTGGTGCGGAACGCGCCCGAGGCGTCGCTATTCGCGTTCTGAATCACGCGACTGCGGTCGCGATCTCGCCCAAGCCTGCGATGCCGCAGCGGATGCGGTCGCCGCGGCGCACCGGGAACAGCGCGCCGCCGCCCGCGATGCGTGCGGTCACCGTCGGCGGCGGCGCGAAGGCGAAGTCCGTCACTGGCCGCCGAGCTCCCGCAGCAGCGCCGGCGCGTCGTACACCTTGCGCAGCGCCTCGCGCATGATCGCCGGGTGCACCGCGATCGAGCGGTTTTTGGCTGTATCGAACCAGTACGCGCCCGAGATCGAGTGGATGTTGCCGTCGAACATCAGGCCGACGATCTCGCCGCGCGCGTTGAGCAACGCGCTGCCCGAGTTGCCGCCGACGATGTCGTTGTTGGTGGAGAGGTTGACGGGCGTGTCGAGGTCGAGCTGCGCGCGCACCTTCTCCCAACTGGCCGGGATGCGGAACGGCGCCTGGCCGGTGGCGCGGTCGAAGGCGGTGCGCAGGCGGGTGTAGGGCTCGACCGGCGTGCCCTTCTCGACCCAGCCCTGCACCGTGCCGTAGTTGAGGCGCAGCGTGAAGGTCGCGTCCGGGTAGACCTCGGTGCCGTAGATCTTGAAGCGGGCGCGGGCGATCTTCTCCTCGGCGACCGCGACCGGTGCCTGCACCTCGTCTTCGTAGCGCTTGCGCAGCGCGCGCGAGGCCGGGTCGACATCGCGGGCGAGCTTGATCATCGGATCGTCGGAGGCGGCGATGGCCGCGCTGCCGCCGCGCCAAAGGGCGAGGCGCACCGCCGGGTCGGCGAGCTTGGTGCCGTCGACCAGCTTCGCCGCCAGCGTGTCGGGCGAATCTTTGGCGAGCAGCGCGCGCACGGTGGCGTGGTCCGGGCCCAGCCATTCGCGCATGCGCTCGAAGCCGAAGGACAGGGTGAGGCGCTCGAGCTCCGGGTAGACCGGCGTGGCGGCGCCCAACGTCTGCTCGATGCGCGGCAGCTGCGCGTCGGTGAACTCGCGCAGGCGCTCGCCGTTCGGCTTCTCGCGTTCGGCGGCGCCGCGCACCAGCGTGCGTGCGACCCGGAACAGGCGGCTGTTGAAGCCCGCCGCGCCCTCGAGGTAGCCGTATTCGGTGCCGATGTCGCGCGCGCGTGCGGTCGCCTTCTCGATCTCGGCCCAAGGATCGCCGAGCCCGGCGAGGGCGGGGTCCTTGGCGGCGCGGGCCCGCAGCTCGGCCTCGTCGGCGCGCTTCTTGGCCATCAGCCCGTCGTCGAGCAGCGCGTCCAGCTGCTTGCGGCGCACCTTGATGCCGTTCTCGAGGCCGGTGAGGGGGTCGTCGACGATGCGGCGCTCGGCGTCGCCCTGCTTGCCGAACTGGATGTAACGGCCGCGCAGCTCGTTGCTGCGCAGCAGCGAAGGCGGCAGGTCGTCGTTGCGCAGTCCCTGCAGCTGCGCGACCGTGAGCAGGCGGTTGGTGGAGCCGGGATGGCCCGACACCAGCACGAACTCGCCCGGCTTCGGGCCCGCGAAGTTGACGCGCAGCGGCCTGGCCACCGCGACCGGCTTGCCGTTCTCGTAGGCGCGCAGCAGCCCCATGTCGAGGCACCAGCGCGGGAACTGGAAGTTGTCGGGGTCGCCGCCGAAGGCCGCGATGCCCGCCTCGGGCGCGAACACGAGGCGCACATCCGTGTAGCGGCGGTAGCGGTAGAGGAACTGCTGGCCGCCGTTGTAGAGCGTCACCGACTGGCACTTGAGGCCGCTGTCCTTCTCGCAGGCCTGCTCGAGCGCGGTCAGCGTGCGCTTGCGGGCCTCGTTGGCGGCGCGGTCGTCGAGGCCGCGGGTGGCGGCGTCGACCTTGTCCGTCACGTTCTCCATGCCGACCAGCACGTCGGCGACCTGCGTGCGGCAGGGGATCTCTTCCTTGCGGTCGCGGGCGACGAAGCCGTCCTCGAGCAGGCTCTTGTCCTTCGAGGAGTTCTCGGCGAGGCAGCTCGCGATGCAGTGGTGGTTGGTGAGGATCAGGCCCTCGGACGAGACGAACGAGGCCGTGCAGCCGGAGAGGCGCACCGTGGCCTCGCGCACGCGGTCGAGCCAGCCCTGGTCGATGGTCACGCCGTACTGCTGCTTCACCTTCGCGGAGGGGAAGTTGTCGTAGGTCCACATGCCTTCGTCGGCATGGGCGAGGGTGGTGAGCAGAAGACCGGCGATGAGGGCGAGACGGCGCATGGGCGCTCTCCAAGTGTCCGAGGTGAGGGGGCGATTCTAGTCGAGGTGCGCGTTTCTGGCGACTTTGGGCAGTAATGCGTGCATGACCGTATTTCCCGCGATTTCGGCCTGATTCATCTGCTGACCCGCATCGCGACTGCGCGTCAAATCGCCCTGCCGGCGCGGTGCCGGCCAAACGCGGGAGCGCATCGACATGAGACAGCAGAACCGCCGGCGCATGGTCGGCCAAGGCATGACGGAGTACATCATCATCGTGGCGCTGGTGGCGGTCGCCGCCATCGGCGTGTATTCGGCGTTCGGCGACATCGTCCGTGGCCAGGCGTCGGTCGCGGCGGTCGCGCTGTCCGGCGAGGACAACGCCAACGGGCGTGGCTTGGTCGGTGCCGCGCGCGGACGGGCCCAGGCCAACGCCCGGCAGCGCACCATGGAGGACTTCGAGGAATGAAGCCTCCGGTCCGGGCCGCGCGCGGCCAAGCCCTGCTGTTCCTCCTGCCGCTGCTCGCCGTGCTGGCGGCAGCGGCGTGGTGGGCGTTCGAGACCGGTCAGGCGGTCACGGAGAAGCAGCGCCTGCGTGATGCCGCGGATGCCGCGGCGCTCAGCGGTGCGGTGTGGCAGGCCCGGGCCCTGAACTTCGAATCGACCATGAACCGGGCGATCATCGCCAACGAGGCGGTGATCGCCCAGTCGGTCAGTCTGCGGTCGTGGTCGGCCTACATGAACCGGTTGCTGCCCGGCGCGGCGGCCATCACTTCCTATGTCCCCTACCTGAACGCGGCCGCCGCCACCTTGCAGCGGTGGTGGGCCGCGTTCGACCGCGTGCTGCAGCCGTCGTTGGTCGGCCTCGAAGCGACCACCGGCGCGGTCGAGCGCGACCTCGCGATGGCGTCGCGCGTCATGCACGCGGCCACGCTGCAGGTCGTGCCCGAGGTCGTGCGCGAGACGGTCGCTTCGACCGATCCGCGCTTCCGGTTGTCGACGGGCGGCGAAGCCTTGTTGGTCGCATGGGCGGCGGATTGGGCACGGTTCGCCTCGTTCTATGGCGGCGCTTGGCGGTGGCGCCAGCAGGATGTCGTCTACCGCTCGCTCGACGGCTTCACGGCGCAGCGCAACTTCACATTGAGCCCCTTGCTCGGCAGCCGGCTGTTGCGCTTCGAGAAACGCGCCGGCACCGAACTCCTCGATTTCGAGACTTGGCGTGCCATCGATACGCTGTCGTTGCATCAACCCCGGTATGTGGTCTTCGGGCCCATGCGTGAACGTGCCGCGATCGCCTGGGGCGGCGCCGAGG
>RFTM01000321.1 GCA_009923475.1 Gammaproteobacteria bacterium
TGAGCGGCCCGTCATCCAGAAGAAATTGGATGAGATGCGCCGCCGAGACGAGGCCCGCGCCCAATTTTCTCGGGACATATACTTGGATATGCTCCGCGATACTTATGTGAAGGCGATGTCGGACGGGGACTATTCGGGGGCTAACAGGGCTGCGGAACTTCTCGGAAAGGCCCTCGGCTACTTCGTCGACCAGAAGGCAGTCCTCTCGGTCTCCGCCAAGATACCTGAGGATTCGGCCAGCAGGATCGCGGAAATCATGGCATTGGACGCTGCCGGAACCAATCCAATGGCAAGGATCGCCGTCGCCTGCTTCGGGGCCCCGGCGGTGAGGTTGGTCACTCCGGAATGCAGGAAGAAAGGCTCGTCGAAGGCCGGGGAAGTTCCGAACGCGTGGTCCAGACCGGCGGCCGCGAACACCGCGAGCGTCACTTGCGCGTCGGGGATGGCCCGTGCGCAAGTGACGCACTTGGCGATGGCGGGATTGACGCGGGCGCCGTCGTGCTCGGCGACGATGAGGATGCGGTTCATGCGAGCCCCTTGCGACGCAGCGCGTCGACCAGTTCCTGTGCGTCCTTGACCATGATGCCCTTGGTGCGCTGCGGCGGCGGGTCGAACTTGACGGCCTTGAGCCGCTCGACCGGGGTGACGCCGAGGGAGGCCGGATCGACGGTGTCTAGGGGCTTCTTCTTGGCCTTCATGATGTCGGGCAGCTTGACGTAGCGCGGTTCGTTGAGGCGCAGGTCGGTGGTGACGACGGCGGGCAGGTCGACCTCGAGCGTCTCGAGGCCGGCGTCGACCTCGCGGGTGACGCGGGCGACGCCGCCGTCGATCTCGACCTTGGAGGCGAAGGTGGCCTGCGGACGGCCCCACAGCGCGGCCAGCATCTGCCCGGTCTGGCTGCAATCGTCGTCGATGGCCTGCTTGCCGAGGATGGCGAGGAACACCGACTCGCGCTCGCAGATGGCGAGCATCATGCGCGCGACGTCGAGCGGTTCGACCACGGCGTCGGTCTGCACGAGGATCGCGCGGTCGGCGCCCATGGCGAGCGCGGTGCGCAGCTGCTGCTGGCAGTCGGCGGGCCCGATGGAGACGGCGAGCACTTCGTCCGCGAGGCCTTTCTCCTTGATGCGGAGGGCCTCTTCGAGCGCGATCTCATCGAAGGGGTTGATGCTCATCTTGACGCCATCGGTGATGACGCCGGAGCCGTCGGGCTTGACGCGGATGCGGACGTTGTAATCGACCACCCGCTTGATCGGGACGAGGATGCGCTTCATCTGACACCGGGGAGGGCTGTAAAGCCCGCCATTCTACAGGCCGAGCGAGCCCGGGTTAAGCCTCCGCTGCGGGTCCACCAGCTGCTTCAGCTGCCGTATCAGGGCCGCCGTGGCGGGGTCGCGTCCGCGCATGTAGGGGTAGAACTTGCCGATCTGCAGGTGGGCGGCGCCGTGCCGTTGGAAAAGGTCGGCGATGCCATGCTTCATGCGGTCGACCAGCGCCCGGCCCTCCGGGTTGTCGTCGAACTTGGGCAGGGTCGCCGCGTAGCCCTCGGGCATCAGGCGTTCCTGGGTGATGTTGGTGACGTCGGCCCAGTAGAAGACGGGCTCGTAGAGGAACCCGTTGGTGCCGACCGTCATGAACATCGCGCCGTAGCGGATGCGCAAGCGTTTCATGTCGGCCTCGTGCGCCGCGTAGTAGGCCTGCAAGTCGTCGCGGAAGCCCGCCACCCGCGAGAAGGGCAGGATGCCGTGCACCGGCACCCAGCGTTCGCCGAGCGGGCTGCGGACGTTGTAGAGCGGCATGAACGGCATCGCGTTGGCGACCGTCGGCACGGTCGCCGGAACTTCGGCGCCATGCGGCTGCAGGGCCGCGCGCAGCCTCGCGACCGCCGCGCGGCATGAGCCGTCGTCGATGCCGTCGACCAGCCAATGCGCCGAGAACACGGCGTCCTTGAGGAAGCCCCGGCCTGCGGCCGCCATCTTGGTCAATTGGCCGAGGCCGTCCCAGACGCCGCGCGAGGTCTTCCAGACGGCGAGGGCGGACTGGAGCGCGGTGGCCGCGTCCGCCTTGCCGAGCTGGCCCTGCTGCAGCGCGGGGTCGAGCCCGAAGTTCGTGAGGTTGAGGCCTTCTTTCGCGGCGGCTTCCATGCCCGAAGCGAGCTTGCCGAAGTCCTGGAAGCCGAAGGACAGTCCCATCACGTGGCTGTTGCGGCGCATGAGGCGCAACGAGACGGCCGTCTTGACGCCGAGCGCGCCGCAATCGCCCATGAAGAGCCCCGTGAGGTCGGGGCCATAGGAGCGCAGGAAGGGCGCGCCGTTGGCGGCGCCCCAACTGCCGGTGCGGATGGTCTCCCCGGTGCCGAGCACCACTTCGACGCCGAGCGGCGTCTCGCCGGAGACGCCGAACACCCCCGTGCCCCAGGTGACGCTGTTCTGCGACAGCGAACCGCCCACCGTGGCCGCGAGCCCCGAGAACGGTCCGTAGAAGGGCGTGCGCAGTCCGCGGGCCGCGAGCGCCTCGTTGAGCTTGGCCCAGGTGACGCCGACCTGCACCACCACGTACATGTCGCGCTCGTTGATCTCGACGATGCGGTCCATGCGCGAGGTATCGAGGCTGATCGACCCGGCCTCGCTCGGCACGTAGCCGTCGGTATAGGAAGCGCCGCCGCCGCGCGGCACCACCGCCACGCCGCGCGCCACGCAAGCCCGCACCACGGCCGCGACC
>RFTM01000322.1 GCA_009923475.1 Gammaproteobacteria bacterium
CCACCGACACCCCGTACTCGGCCGCCTGGTCGAGCCGCGGACGCACCAGCAGCTCCGGGCGCTCAAGGTCGCCGTTGATGCGCGCGTCGATTTCAGGGGCGACGATTTCGGCGACGGCAGCCGGCCGCTCACCCTCTACCTCACGGGCGAGGATCCGGTGCGGCTCGAGCAGGCGGCGCTGCGCGCCGTCGAGGCGATGCGCAAGGTGCCGGGTCTCCGGGACGCGCGCATCAACGGCGACCTTGAGCGCCCGGAGCTGCTGGTGCGTCCGCGGCTCGACCAGGCGGCCGAGTACGGGGTGTCGGTGGCGGCGATCAGCCAGACGATCCGCATCGCGACGCTCGGCGACCTGCCGCAGAACGCGGCCAAGTTCTCCCTGTCGGACCGGCAGGTGCCGATCCGCGTCAGCCTGCTCGAGAGCTCGCGCACCGACATGGCCACCCTCGAGAACCTGCCGGTGCGCACGGCCTCGGGCGGCACGGTGCCGCTCAAGGCGGTCGCCGAGATGACCTTCGGGCGCGGACCCTCGACCATCCGCCGCTACAACCAGGCCCGGCGCGTGGTGCTCGATGCGGAGCTCGACGGCGTGGAGCTCGGGCCGGCGCTCGCCAAGGTCAAGGCGCTGCCCGAGCTGCGCAAGCTGCCGGAGGGCGTGCGCCTGGTCGAGGTCGGCCAGGCGGAGTTCATGACCGAGCTCTTCAACAATTTCCTGCTGGCGATCGCGGCCGGCGTGCTGATGGTCTTCGCCGTGCTGGTGCTGCTCTTCCAGCGCGTGTTCCAGCCGATCACCATCCTGTCGGCCTTGCCGCTGTCGGTCGGCGGCGCCGTGATCGCGCTGATGCTCGCCGGCAAGTCGTTCTCGATGCCGGCCGTGATCGGGTTCCTGATGCTGATGGGCATCGTCGGCAAGAACTCGATCCTGCTGGTCGACTTCGCGATCGAGGAGATGCGCGCCGGCAAGAGCCGCATCGAGGCCTTGCTCGAGGCCGGCCACAAGCGCGCGCGGCCGATCATCATGACCACGGTGGCGATGGTCGCCGGCATGGTGCCGGTGGCGATCAGCATCGAGGAGTTCCGCGTGCCGATGGGCGTGGCGGTGATCGGCGGTCTCGTCACCTCGACGGCGCTGACCTTGGTGATCGTGCCGGCCATGTTCACGCTGGTGGACGACATCGAGCGCTGGGTCGGGCCGCGCCTGACGCGCTGGTTCACGGGCGCGGAAGGCCGCGGGACGGAAGAGGCGGTCAGCGGTCCCAGAGCAGGCTGAGGCCGAGCGTGGTCGCCGCGATCCACAGGGTCGCGAGCGCGCCGAGGGCCAAAGGCCGCCAACCTTGGGCCACCAGCCGTCGGATGTCGGTCTCGAGGCCGACCGCCGCCAGCGCCAACGCGAGCAGCATCTGCGTCAGCAGGTTGCACCGCGCCCGCAGCTCGTCGGGCACCCAGCCGCTGCCCGCCAGCAGCACCATCGCGAGGAAGCCGAACACGAACCACGGCATGGGCGCGCGACCTTGGGCGGACGTTCCCGCGGCGCGTCGGGTCGTCCAGAGGCCGAGCAGCAGCACGAGCGGTGCAAGCATCAGGACCCGCGCGAGCTTGGCGACGGTCGCGAACTCGCCCGTATGCTGGCCGCGCGCGAAACCCGCCGCCACCACCTGTGCCACCTCGTGCACGGAGGCTCCGGTCCATAGCCCGTAGCCGCGCTCGGAGAGCGGCAACCACCCGCCGAGCACCGGGTAGGCGAACATCGCGAGGGTGCCGAACAGGGTGACGGTGGCCAGCGCGTAGGCGACGCTTTCGTCATTGTCGCGGACCACGGTGTTGGTCGCGACGATCGCCGAGGCGCCGCAGATGCCGGTGCCGGCGGCGATGAGGCGCGCGAGTCCGGGGGCGACCCCGAGCCGCTCGCCGAGCCAGACGGTCATCAGGAAGGTGCTGACGAGGGCGAAGGCCAGCAGCGCGAGGCCGGCGACGCCGATGCCCAGGATCTCGCCGAGCGTCACCTGCAGGCCGAGCAGCACGATGCCGAGCCGCAGGGGGGCTCGCAGCGCGAAGGCGAGGCCGGGGCGGGCGGCCTCCGGCCGGCCGGCGGTGTTGCGGACCGCCATCCCGACCAGGATGGCGAGCATCAGCGGGGACAGGGTCGAGAGCCCGGGCAGTCCGCTCCATTTCAGTGCAAACGCCACCGCAGCCACCGCGGCGCCCAAGGCGAGGCCCGGGACAAGCCGGGCGGCAGGTGCCGAGGCGGATGCGGGGGAGGGCGTGACCATCGGGCCGGGACTATACCGGACTGTTGTGTTAGACTCCGAGGTGATCGTTGCCTTTCTGACTGCATCTCTGGGCGCCTGAGCGCCGGTCTGCATCCCCGAATCGACATCGATCAGGTGGCTTCGGTGGCTTTTCATCGCGGCCGGTTTGTTGTTTATTTTTGTGAGAGTGTTTCCAGAGATGGCGAAAATCTATGTCGGTAACCTGCCGTTCTCGGCTGACGAGGCGGCTGTGCGTACCTTGTTCTCCCAGCATGGCAATGTGACTTCCGTGACCCTGCCGGTCGACCGTGATACCGGTCGTCCGCGTGGCTTCGGCTTCGTCGAGATGGCCCAGGAAGACGCCGCGCGCGCGATCCAGGCCCTCAACGGCTACTCGATGGGCGGCCGTCCGCTGCGCGTCAACGAGGCGCAGGATCGTCCGCGCACCGGTGGCGGTGGCGGCGGTT
>RFTM01000323.1 GCA_009923475.1 Gammaproteobacteria bacterium
CTCGGCGGCGGCGCGCATGGTGTCCCAGTCGGAGCGCGAGCCCATGACGATGCCGACCACGGCTTTCATCGGGGGATTCTAGCGCATCCGGCCGGGCTTGGCGCGCCGCGGCCGGGGCGGCGCCGCGACCGGCCCCAGGGCCTTCTCCAGGGGCGCGAGGTCGATGTCGCGCATCAGCTTGCCGATGTACTGCTTTTGGCGCGCGAGCCCGCCGCGGGCGCGGATGCCGCGCGCCTCGCGCACGGCCGCGAGCAGCGGGTCGGGCAGGCCGAGCTTGACGAGGTCGGCCTCGCGCAGCGTGATCAGCTTCTCGCCGAAGGCCTGCGCGGCGTGCGCCGCGCGCTTGCGCGCGCTCTTGCTCGGGCGCTCGTCGGCCTCGTCCATGCCGCTGTCCAGGTCCGGGTCCGTCGTCTGCATCGCTACGCCCCCGCGACCGACCGGCCGCGACTGCTATCATTCTGCCATGTCGCAGCAGGTCGATCCCACGCGGATCCCGGGGCTGCAGGCGGTGGTCGCGGATGCGCTCGCCGAGGCGCGCCGCCTCGGCGCCTCGCAGGCCGAGGCCGACGCGAGCCTGCAGCAGGGTCTCTCGGTCACGGTGCGTCTCGGCGAGGTCGAGACCGTCGAGTACCAGCGCGACCGCGGGCTCGGCGTCACGGTCTACTTCGGCCGCCGCAAGGGCTCGGCGAGCACCGCCGACCTGTCGCCGGACGCCGTGCGCGACACCGTCGCCAAGGCCTGCGCGTTCGCGCGCCACACCGCCGAGGACGACTGCGCGGGCCTCGCCGACCCGGCGCTGCTCGCGCGCGATCCGCCCGATCCCGGCCTCGACTTCCCCTGGGAGCTCGCGCCCGAGGCGGCGGTGGCGCTGGCGCTCGAGTGCGAGGCCGCCGGGCGCGCGGTCGACGCGCGCATCGGCAACTCCGAGGGCGCGAGCGTCGGCTCGCAGCGCGGCGTGCGCGTCTACGGCAACAGCCACGGCTTCCTCGCCGGCGACTGCGCCACCAGCCATTCTTTGAGCTGCGTGCTGCTGGCCGGCGAGGGCGACGACATGCAGCGCGACTACTGGTACGACACGGCGCGCGACCCGCGCGACCTCGCGGCCGCCGCGGCGATCGGCCGCATCGCCGGCGAGCGTACCGTGGCGCGGCTCGGCGCGCGGCGCCTGCCCACGGGCAAGGCGCCGGTGCTGTTCGCGCCCGAGGTCGCGCGCGGCTTCATCGGCCACTTCGTGTCGGCGATCCGCGGCGGCGCGCAGTACCGCAAGGCGACCTTCCTGCTCGACGCCGCGGGCCAGCGGATCTTCCCCGAGTGGGTGCGCATGGACGAGCGTCCGCACCTGCCCAAGGGCCTCTCCACCACCTACTGGGACGGCGAGGGCGTGCGCACGCAGGATCGCGTGCTGGTGCAGGGCGGGGTGCTCGAGGGCTACCTGCTCGGCACGTATGCCGCCCGCAAGCTCGGTCTGCAGAGCACCGGCAACGCGGGCGGCGTGCACAACCTGCTGGTCGCGCCCTCGGCGGGCGCGCCCTCGCAGGCCGAGCTGCTGCGCCGCATGGGGCGCGGCCTGCTCGTCACCGAGCTCATGGGACAGGGCGTGAACGGCGTGACGGGCGATTATTCCCGCGGCGCGACCGGATTCTGGATCGAGGACGGCGCCATCGCCTACCCGGTGCAGGAGATCACCATCGCCGGCAACCTCAAGGACCTCTACCGCGGCCTGGTCGCGATCGGCGGCGACATCGATCCGCGCGGCGGCATCCGCACCGGGTCGGTGTGGGTCGACGGGATGACCATCGCCGGCGAATAGCCCGGGCCGCCCTCACTCCGGGTGCGCGGCCACCAGCTGCCCCAAGGTCCGCTCGCGCAGCGCGTCGTCGGTGGCCTGCTGCAGCTCGGCGCGCAGCGCGTCGACGCCCGGCAGCGGCTTGGCGCGCTCGTGGTCCACCAGCGTGCTGCGCGGGTTGCGCACCACGCGCAGGACCTCGCGCAGCGTGATGTGGTCGATGTCGCGGCCCGGCAGCCAGGCCTCGGTCTCGTCGGCGGCCAGCAGCTTGGCCTGCTCCAGGATGCCGGCCACCTGCGCCACCGCGATGCCGGGCACGTGCAGCGCGCGTGACAGCCCTTCGTTGCGCCAGCGCCGCGCGCCCTGCACGTGCGACCTGCCCACCAGCAGCATGATGCGCAGCGCGAGGTCCTCGGTCTCGGCGGCCGACAGCCGCAGCTCGACCAGCCCCAGCCTGAGGTAGGCCGGGCTCTGCAGGTAGAACGAGACCTGCACGCCCACCAGCAGGATCAGCCAACCCGCCCAGGTCCACACCAGCGCGGCGATGATGAGCGCGAAGCCCGCATAGACGATGGTCAGGCTGCGGGCATGAAGAGGGCGGTGATCATCAACGGCGGCGCGATGCCGAGCCCGAACGCCAGCACCAGCAGCACCGGCCCGACGATCACCAGCACCAGGTATTCGGCGATGCGCCGGCCGAGGGTGCGCGGCTGCTCGACCCGCCAAAGATAGTTGAAGCTGTCCTCGACCTTCTGGATGGTGCCCATCAGGGTCCACAGCAGCAGCGCGAAGCCGACCGAGCCGACGAGCCCGCCCGAGACGCCGTCGACGAAGGCCATGACGCGCGCCGTGAGCTGCGCCGCCGCCTCGCCCACCGGACGGAAGAACTCCAGCACCAAAGGCTCGAGCTCGCGCTGCGC
>RFTM01000324.1 GCA_009923475.1 Gammaproteobacteria bacterium
CTTGGGCTCGCGCGGCGGCGCCGCGCTGCAGGGCTTCCTGCAGCTGGTCGATTCCCTGGCCTCCGCGACCCAGGGCCTCGCGCTGCACGAGATCGTCGACCAGGTGCTCGAAGGGTCGGGCCTCCTCGAGCACCATCGCAAGGAGAAGCCCGAGCGCGGCGAGGGCCGCGCCGAGAACCTGCTCGAGCTCGTGTCGGCGGCGCGCGGCTTCTCGACGGAATCCGTCGAGGGCGAGCCGATGCCGCCGCTCGAGTCCTTCCTCGCGCATGCGGTGCTCGAGTCGGGCGAGGGCCAGGCCGAGGCCTGGGAGGACTGCGTGCAGCTCATGACGCTGCACACCGCCAAGGGCCTCGAGTTCCCGATGGTGTTCCTGTCGGGCCTCGAGGACGGCCTCTTCCCGCACCAGCGCTCGCTCAACGACCTCGACAGCCTCGAAGAAGAACGGCGGCTCGCCTATGTCGGCACCACCCGCGCGATGCGCCGCCTGTACCTCACCTATGCCGAGCAGCGGCGCCTGCACGGCATCGACGGCTACGGCACGCCCTCGCGCTTCATCAAGGAGATCCCCGAGGAGCTGGTCGAGGAGGTGCGTCCCAAGGTGCACCCCGGCCGCGCGGGCGCGTTCGCGGGCGGTTTTGGCGGTGGATATGGCGGCGGATATGGTGGTGGCCGCGCGGGCGGCTACGGCGGTGCGCAGGGCGGCGGTCGCAGCGATCCCCGCCCCAGCGCCACCTCGGGGCTGCGCGCCGAGCCGGCGGCGCCCCAAGTGGCTGATGCTGCAGTACGCCAACCTGACGCCGGTCTGAACGCGGCGCGGGTCGGCTACACTTGCCGCCCATGACCCTGAACGCCTTCCACGCGCGGCTCGCGGCCGCGGCAGCCGCCCACGATTCGCTGGTCTGCGTCGGCCTCGACCCCGAGGTCGAGCGCTTCCCGGCACAGCTGCGCGGGCGGCCGGACGCCATCCTCGCCTTCAACCGCGCCATCATAGACGCCACCGCCGACCTCGTCTGCGCCTACAAGCCGCAGATCGCGCACTACGCGGCGGTGGGCGCCGAGGACCAGCTGCAGGAGAGCATCCGCTACATCCGCGAGCGAGCGCCCGGCGTGCCGGTGATCCTCGATTCCAAGCGCGGCGACATCGGCAGCACCGCCGCCAAGTACGCGGACGAGGCCTTCAAGCGCTACGGCGCCGACGCCGTCACCGTGAACCCCTACCTCGGGCGCGACTCGGTCGAGCCCTTCCTCGAGTGGGCCGACAAGGGCATCGTGGTGCTCTGCCGCACATCGAACGCCGGCGCTCGCGAGTTCCAGGACCTCAAGGTCGGCGACCGCACCCTCTACCAGGTGGTCGCCGAGAAGGTCGCCAAAGAATGGAACACGCGCGGCAACTGCCTGCTGGTGGTCGGCGCGACCTACCCCGAGGAGCTCGCCGACATCCGCGCGCGCACCGGCGGCATGACCTTCCTCGTGCCGGGTGTCGGCGCGCAGGGCGGCGACGTGCGCCGCGCCGTGCAGGCCGGCATGACGCCCGCCGGCGACGGCCTCGTCATCAACTCCTCGCGCGGCATCCTGTACGCCGGCTCGGGCGAAGATTTCGCGGCGGCCGCGCGCCGTGCGACACTGGAACTGCGCGACGCCATCAACGCCGCGCGACGCTGACACTGCCGGCTGCCCCGTCCAAGGGGCGCTTACGGGGGGAACATGCTGCGACTGACCCGCTACCAATGGATCGTGCTGTTCGCGGCCTGGCTCGGCTGGGGCTTCGACATCTTCGACGGCCTGCTCTTCAACTACGTGGCGCCGAACGCCATCCCCACCCTGCTCGGCATCACCATCGGCTCGCCGGAGGCGCGCAGCGCGACGCTCTACTGGACCGGGCTCATCACCGCCATCTTCCTCGTCGGCTGGGCGGTGGGCGGCGTGCTGTTCGGCCCGATCTCCGACCGCTACGGCCGCAAGCGCGTGCTGCTCATCACGATGGTGCTGTATGCGCTCGGCACCGCGCTCTGCGCCTTCGTCACCAGCATCGAGCAGCTGATCGTCTGCCGGTTCATCGCCAGCCTCGGCATCGGCGGCGAATGGGCCGCGGGCTGCGCGCTGGTCGCCGAGGCCGTGCCCGAGGACCAGCGGGTGCAGGCGGGTGCGATGCTCTACACCGCGGCGCCCTTCGGCCTTTTCCTCGCCACCGCCGTCAACGCCCTCGTCGCGGGCCATCTCTTCCCGGAGACGCCGGAGGTGTCGTGGCGCTACGTGCTCGTCTTCGGCCTGGTCCCGGCGGCGTTCGCCTTCTGGATCCGCACCCTCGTCAAGGAACCTGAACGCTGGGAGCAGACCGCCGCCTCGGCGCCGCCGCCGCGGCTGCGCGAGATCTTCTCGCCCGCGATCTGGCCCAGCACCCGCAGCGGACTGATCGTCGCGGTGGTGGCGCTGCTCACCTGGTGGAGCTGCAACGCCTTCATCCCGGTGGTGGTGTCCAACCTCGCGCAGGTCGAGGCGCTGCGCCTCGGCCTCGACAAGACCGCGACCAGCGTGCTCACCGAGGGCTGGAAGACGCAGGCCACGGCCATCTTCAACATCGGCGGCCTCATCGGCACGCTGCTCACCGTCCCGCTCGCCAAGCGCTGGGGCCGCAAGCCCATGTTCGCGACCTACTTCGCCCTGTCGGCGGTCTCGCTGCTCGCGACCTTCGGGCTCGACCTCGA
>RFTM01000325.1 GCA_009923475.1 Gammaproteobacteria bacterium
CGGCAGGCGCAGGGACCCGGGACCCCGGCCGCCGACCCCCGGGATCATGGAAGTGTGACGCGCGTCCTAACCGGCGGGACGGGCGATTGGGTGAACATCCGCGGCCAGTCTAACCTCAATCCCCCCTTGCCCCGCGCGATGCCGGACGGCAGTCTGCGGGAGGGTCGCGGTGAGGCGTCCGCGGAGGTCCCGTTTTGGTCGAGGCGCACCTGATCGAACTTCGAGAACGGCTGTCGGCGCTGGAGGCGCTGGCCGCCGTGGACCAGCTGATCCTGGCGGGCGCCGGGCTCGATCCCGTGGTCGAGGCCCTGCTCGACCGGATGCAGCCGGTGATGCGTTGCGACCTCACCTGCATCGCGCTGCCCTCGGCGAGCGCGCCGGGGGCCTGGGACCTGCGCCTCGATGCCCGCGACGGTGCGGCCGCGGAGCGCCGGACGCTCACGGGGCTGCGCGGTTCCGACCCGTCCCAGCCGCAGTGCGGGCCGGTCCCCGAAGCGCTTCGCGAGCAGGGCGCGCGCGTGCTGCGCGCCTGGCCCGTGCTGCTCGAATCGCGCCGCGTCGCCATCCTGGGCGCCGGTTTCCGCGATGCGGCCGACCCCGCGGCGCTCGACGAGCCGCTGGACAGCTTCGCGCAACGCCTGTCGCTCGCGGTCGCGCGCCACGAGCGCGAGGAGCGGCTGTACCGCCAGGCCCATTACGACGCGCTCACCGGGCTGCCGAACCGCCTGCTGTTCCGCGAGCGGTTCGCCGACGAGCTGCTGCGCGTGCGCGGGGGCGCGACCGGCGGCGCGCTGCTCTACCTCGACCTCGACGACTTCAAGCGCGTCAACGACTCGCTCGGCCACGAGGCCGGCGACCAGATGCTCACCGTGGTGGGACAGCGGCTGCGCGCGGCGGTCAAGGAATCCGACACGGTCGCGCGCATCGGCGGCGACGAGTTCACCGTGGTGCTGCGCGAGCTGCCGGCGGTGGCGGCGCCGATCTGGCTCGGCGGCGAGGCCCGTCGGCTCGGGGTGAGCGTCGGCATCGCCGCGTTCCCCGCCGAGGGCCTCGACTGCGACGCGCTGCTGCGACGCGCGGACGCCGCCATGTACCGCGACAAGCGACAGGGCGACGGCCGGGCCGACACGCGCGCGCGCCGCTGACGGCCGCGCCGCCGTCCGCCGCTACTTCCTGCCGAACAGCCGCTCGAGCTCCGCGCGGGCCGCGTCCACCGCGCCTTGGTCCTTGGGCGTGTACGCGCCGGCGCGCGGCTTGAAGTGGTCGCAGAAGTTGGCGCGCTCCTTGTCGCGGACCTCCTCGGCGGTCGGCTCCCGGCAATGCTTGGCGACGCGCACGTCGTGGTCGACGCAGAGCTTGCAGACGTGCAGTTCGGCCCGGCACTGCGGACAGACATCGAGCCGCCGCAGCGGCAACGAGAGCGACGCCAGCGCGGCGCCGCACTTCCAGCACGAGAGGTCGTTGGGCATCGCGGTCCGCTCCCTGTCAGGACGCGGCGTCGAGCCGGTCCGCGAGGAAGTCTCGCAGGGCGCGGCCCGTATGTGAACGCCCCGGGCGCCGCGCGAGGGTCTGCGGCGGCGCCGCGGCGACCAGCCGTCCCCCGCCCGCGCCGGCCTCGGGGCCCATGTCGATGACCCAGTCGGACTCGGCGATCACGTCGAGGTTGTGCTCCACGAGCACCACGGTGTTGCCGGCGTCGACCAGGCGATGCAGCACCCGCACCAGCTTCTCGACGTCGGACATGTGCAGTCCGACGGTCGGTTCGTCGAGCACGTACAGCGTGTGCTTGGGCCGCGTGCGCAGCGGCGCGCGCAGGTCGGCGCGCACCTTGGCGAGCTCGGTGACGAGCTTGATGCGTTGCGCCTCGCCGCCCGACAGCGTCGGGCTCTGCTGCCCGAGCGTGAGGTAGCCGAGCCCGACGTCGCAGAGCAGCGTCAGCACATGGTGCACCGCGGCATGCGGCCTGAAGAACTCCGCGGCATCCTCGATGTTCATCGCCAGCACCTCGCCGACGCTGCGGTCGCGGTAGCGCACTGCGAGCGTCTCGGGATCGAAGCGCTGGCCGCGGCAGGACTCGCACACGAGCTTCACGTCGGGCAGGAAGCTCATCTCGACCGTCTGCACGCCCTGGCCCTCGCAGGCCGGGCAGCGTCCGCCTGCGGTGTTGAAGGAGAAGCGCCCGGCGCCGTAGCCGCGCAGCCGCGCTTCGGGCGTCTCGGCGAACAGCCGCCGGATGTCGTCCCAGATGCCGACATAGGTGGCCGGGCAGGAGCGCGGCGTCTTGCCGATCGGCGTCTGGTCGACCTCGAGCACGCGGTCGACGGCTTCCATGCCTTCGAGCGCGGCGCAACCCACCGCGCCGCCGCCGCGCCGGCCCTCATCGCCGCGGCGCCCGTCATCGCTGCGCAGCGGGCGCGCGCTCGCGAACAGCACGTCGCGAGCGAGCGTCGACTTGCCGGAACCCGAGACGCCCGTGACCGCCACCAGCCGGCCGAGCGGGATGCGCGCGTCGACGCCCTGCAGGTTGTGCAGCGTCGCGCCGCGCACCGTCAGCGCCGGCGTGTCCGCCGCGACCGCGCGGCGCGGCCGCGGCGGATGCCTGAGCGGCTCGCGCAGCCACTTCCCGGTGATGGACTGCGGGTCGGCGAGCAGGTCGGCGACGCGGCCCTGGGCGACGATGCGGCCGCCGCGCACGCCG
>RFTM01000326.1 GCA_009923475.1 Gammaproteobacteria bacterium
CCATCGGAGCGGAAGCACTTGCCCGAATTGGTCGAGGACGGCATCGCCCTCGTAACCCCGCCGGCGATGGCGGAGACTACTTGCGAGTCGGGCGGATTACCGGAAAACGGGATGGACCTGAAGGCACATCTTTTCGCCATTGAGCACCGACTCATCTCCGATGCCCTCGAACGCTCGGGTGGAACGGTGGCGCATGCCGCACGGCTGCTCAAGCTCAGACGGACTACGCTTGTAGAGAAGCTCCGCAAGTACGGTTTAGCTGCGACCGAAAACCTGTCGGAGTGACGAGTCGTTGACGCCTTCCCCGGGGTTTGTGGCGGGCACGGTTCTTGCTGCATCTGTCGCTGCTACCTAGATCGGTGGCGACCGACGGAGGATCGATGGCCAACATCACCACAGCGGCCCCGGCTCCTGAGTCCACGGCGGTGTACACACAGTTCCTCCCTCTCGTCGAGTTTGTCGACGGGTGGCTGCCGCCGAGTGCACGGTGTCCGTCCCCGGCGAGTCTGGCACGGGCAAGGAGGCGCTCACACGCGTCGTGCATCGCCACTCGGGTCGGGCGGCCAGACCGTTCATCGCGGTCAATTTCGCTGACATCCGAGCACTGTCGGTGGCGGGCGCGGTGGGCCGCGACGAGTGGGCCGTCCATGCCGGTAAGTGCAATCGGGCGATGTTCGGCAAGGTGTTGCTTGACGATTACAGCGAGATGCCATCCGGACACCAGGCGAAGGCGCCACGGCTTCTCAAGAAACGACAGCGCGTGGATGTCCAGGCTCGCGCCCGTCGCATGAGCCAGATGGAGATCGATCGCGTCGTCTCGCAGATCCGCGCGCTGCGCGCCCAGGTCGGCGGGCCCGTCAACCAGGCCGTCCGTCCGGGCGGTCTCGGCGGCATCGCCCCGTCGCAGGGTGGCGTCGCGCCGGGCGGGTCCACGACCTCGGTGAGCTTCGCGGCGGTGCTGCGCAACGGGCTCGAGCGGGTCAACGAGGCGCAGATGCAGTCGAGCGCCTCGCAGCGCGCCTTCGAGCGCGGCGACCCGAACATCGACCTGCCGAAGGTCATGCTCGACATGCAGAAAGCCAGCGTGGCTTTCCGCGGGGTGGTGGAGGTGCGCAACCGCATGATCTCCGCCTACCAAGAAATCATGAACATGCCGGTCTGACGGCACGGAGTCACGAATGGCCACCGAGGCTGCCACCGCCAACCTGATGCCCAACCTGGGCGCCGGCTTCAAGCCGGTGATGATGCTCGTCGGCCTGGCCGCGGCGGTCGCCGCCGGCGTCGCCGTCGTGCTCTGGGCGCAAGGGCCCACCTACGGCCTGCTGTACTCGAACCTCGCCGACGAGGATGCCGCGGCGATCACGCAGGCGTTGTCCTCGGCCAACATCCAGTACCGGATGGAGAACGGCACCGGGGGCATCTCGGTGCCGGCGGACAAGATCAACGAGGCGCGCCTGCTGCTCGCCGGCCAGGGCGTCATGCAGTCGGGCGGCTTCGCGAACCTCGGCAAGGACGGCGGGCTCGGCGTCTCGCAGTTCATGGAGAACGCGCGCTATCAGCACGCCATCGAACAGGAGCTCGCCCGCACCATCTCCAGCCTGCAGCAGGTGGCGGCCGCGCGCGTGCACATCGCGGTGCCCCGCAGCACCTCCTTCGTGCGCGAGCGCAACCCCGGCAGCGCAAGCGTCTTCCTGCAGCTGAAGCCCGGCCGGCGTCTCGCCTCCGAGCAGGTGACGGCGATCGTGAACCTCGTCGCATCGAGCCTGCCGGACATCGACGCCTCGCAGGTCACGGTGGTCGACCAGCAAGGACGGTTGCTCTCATCGCCGCAGGGCCGTGACGAGTTCGCGGCGCGCGACCAGCAGGTCGAGTTCACCCGGCAGTTCGAGGAGAG
This sequence comes from Gammaproteobacteria bacterium, assembly GCA_009923475.1. GTDB lineage: Bacteria > Pseudomonadota > Gammaproteobacteria > Steroidobacterales > Steroidobacteraceae > UBA964. The sequence goes on from RFTM01000326.1 coordinate 1,895, forward strand.
CTATTCGCAGCGCGTCGAAGCCCTGATCGCGCCGCTGGTCGGCGCCGGACGTGTCCGTGCCGAGGTCAGCGCGCAGTTCGACATGAGCGCCGTGGAAGAGGCCCGGGAGCAGTACAAGCCCGACAGCCAGGTGGTGCGCAGCGAGCAGGTGTCGGAGGATCGTCGCAGCGATAACGGTGGCGGCGGCGGCGTGCCGGGCACGCTCAGCAACCAGCCTCAGGGCAAGCCCGCCGGCGCGCCGGCGCAGGCCTCGAGCGCCTCGGCCAGCAACGGCTCAGGCTCCACCCAGAGCACGCGCAACTACGAGATCGACCGCACCATCGCCTACACGCGTCAACCGGGCGGCCGCCTGAAGCGCATCTCGGTGGCGGTGCTGGTCGACAACGTGCAGGTGACGGGCAAGGACGGCAAGGCCTCCGAGGTGCCGCTCACCGCCGACCAGATCAGCCGCATCACCACCTTGGTCAAGGACGCCGTCGGATTCGATGCTTCGCGCGGCGACAGCGTCAACGTCATCAACAGCCCCTGGCGAGGCGATCCCCGCGTCGCGGCCGGTCCGCTCGAGTCGCTGCCGATGTGGGAGCGGCCGTGGGCGCGCGATGCCGCCAAGCTGCTCATCGGACTGATCGCCCTGTTGGCGCTGGTGTTCGCGGTGCTCCGGCCGCTCGCAAAGCAGTTCGCCGGCGCGCTGGCGGCGTCGCGGCCGCTGGAGGCGGAGCCGTTGGCGCTGCCCGGCATGGTCGGCGCCGATGGCGGCGCTGTGATGACCGAGGCGATGGCGCGGGCCGCCGGCACCG
>RFTM01000327.1 GCA_009923475.1 Gammaproteobacteria bacterium
GCGGCCGCGGCGTGGTGCGCGTCCTTGCCGTTCAGCAACGCCAAGAGCGCGGAAGTGTCCGCGAAGACCGCGGTCATCCGAAGGCTTCGTCCAAGTACCGGTCGTGATGGCCCGCAAGGTCCTTGGCGCCGCGCCGGTCCGGGAAACGTCCGACCAGTGCCGCTGCCCGCCCATACAGCGCCGCGCGGTCCTCGGCCTCGTCCGCGAGCCCTTTTTCGACGCAGCGGCGGATCACCTCCGCCAGCGAGATGTCGTGTTGCCGCGCGTAGGCGCGGAGGCGGCGGGCCTGTGCCTCGGTGAGCTGGATCTGGGTGCGGACCATCTCGAAGCTGTAAGCACTGCATGATGTCATGTCAAAAACCCCCTCGTCACAGCAGTCCCCGCTCCGCGAGCGACACCGCCTCGGGCCCGGCGACGATCAGGTGGTCGAGCACGCGGATGTCGACGAGGGCGAGGGCATCACGCAGGCGCACGGTGATGAGCTCGTCGGCGTGGCTGGGCTCGGCGACGCCCGACGGGTGGTTGTGGGCGAGGATCAGCGCCGCCGCGTTGTGGGCGAGGGCTTGGCGCAGCACCTCGCGCGGATGGACCGCGGCGCCGTCGATGGTGCCGCGGAACAGCTCCTCGAAGGCGATCAGGCGGTGGCGGTTGTCGAGGTAGAGGCAGCAGAAGACCTCGTAGGGCCGGTCGCGCAGCTGCGCGGTCAGGAAGCGGCGGGTGTCGGCGGGGGAATGCAGCGGTTCGCCGGCGCGCAGCGCGGCGCCGTAATGGCGGCGGGCGATCTCGAGGGCGCCCTGCAGCAGCGCCACCCGCGCCGGACCGAGACCGGGCGCGGCGAGCGTGCGGTCCCGGTCGGCGGCGAGCAGCCCGCGCAGCGAGCCGAAATCGTTGAGGAGCTGGCGCGCGAGGTCCAGCGCGCCGACCCCGCGCAGGCCGGTGCCGAAGAGCAGCGCGAGCAGTTCCGCGTCGGACAGCGCCGTGGCGCCGCGCAGCAGCAGCTTCTCGCGCGGGCGCTCGGCCGCGGGCCAGTGGCGGATGGAACGCGCAGCACGCGGCGGAAGCGGCACGGGCAGCGGTGCGGGCATGGGGGTGGATGCGCTCGTGTCCATGTGCGAAGCATCCGCGCAGCGCGGGCGCGGAGCCAGCGATGAATCTCGCCGCTTGTGCGGAAATGCGCGCCCCGGGTGTAGACTCGATCGATCCGAAGGAGGTGCGCATGGCAAGGCGGTCTGCGTCGGTCGTCATCGGTGGGTCCCTCTGCGCCCTGCTCGCGGCCGCCGCGCCGGCGGCGGATGTCCTGATCCGGCAGGCCCGCGTGGTCGATGGCACGGGGGCCGCCTCGACGGTCGCCGACGTGCGCATCCGCGGCGACCGCATCGCTGCGGTCGCGCCGCGGCTCGAGCCGCTCCCGGGCGAGGAGCTGCGCGACGCACGCGGCCTCGTGCTCGCGCCCGGCTTCATCGACGTCCACAGCCACGCCGACCGCGGACTGCTCGCCGATCCCGACGCCGCTACGCAGACGCGGCAGGGCATCACGACCATGCTCGTCGGGCAGGACGGCGAGTCGGCCTGGCCGCTGCGCGACTGGTTCGCCAAGCTCGATGCCACGCCGCTCGCGATCAACGTCGCCACCATGGTGGGCCATGCCACGGTCCGCGCGCAGGTGATGGGTCGCGGTCTGTTCCGCGCGGCGCGTCCCGATGAGCTCGAGGCGATGAGACGCATCGTCGCCGACGAGATGGCCGCGGGCGCGTTCGGGCTCTCGACGGGGCTCGAGTACGAGCAGGCGCACTTCTCCACCACCGAGGAGGTCATCGAACTCGCCAAGGTCGCGGGGGCCGCGGGCGGCTCCTACATCTCGCATGTGCGCGACGAGGGGCCGCGGGTGTTCGAGGCCTTCGACGAGCTGATGCGAATCGGCCGCGAGGCGAAGCTGCCGGTGCAGATCACCCACATCAAGCTCGGCACGCCCTCCACTTGGGGCCTTGCGGCGAAGCGCATGCCGGAATACTTCGGGCGCGCCGCCCGCGAGGGCATCGAGCTGCGCGCCGACGTCTATCCCTACACCTACTGGCACTCGACCATCCGCGTGCTCGTCACCGACCGCGATTTCTTCGACCCGGAGAAGGTCGCCGCAGGGCTCGTCAACAACGGCGGTGCGGCCAACATCCGCGTGGCGCGCTACACGCCCGACCCGCGGCTCGCCGGCAAGACGATCCCTGAGATCGCCGCCATCTGGGGCGTGAGCGACGTCGACGCCTACATGCGGCTCGTGCGCGAGACCATGGGCGAACTCGTCTCGGGCGGCGACATGGAGAGCATCATCGGCACCTCCATGAGCGAGGAGGACGTACGCTGGTTCGTGGCGCACCCTCAGGTCGGCTTCTGCAGCGACGGCGAACTGCATGGCGCGCATCCGCGGGGTGCGGGCACCTTCCCGCGCGTCCTCGGCCGATATGTCCGCGAGCAGGGCGCGCTGTCGCTGGAGGCCGCGGTGCACAAGATGACGGGCCTCGCTGCGGCGCGGCTCGGGCTCGCCGACCGCGGCCGCATCGCGCCCGGCCTCATCGCGGACCTGGTGCTGTTCGATCCGGCGACCGTCATCGACCACGCCACCGTCGAGACGCCGGAGGCGCCGCCGGCCGGCATCCTCGCCGTGATGAACTCCGGCGAGT
>RFTM01000328.1 GCA_009923475.1 Gammaproteobacteria bacterium
CTCGGTGACATCGCCGAATTCTTCACGTTGTTGCGTTCGAGCCGGTACACCGCCATCGACAACGTCAGCTTCGCCAGCACATCCCAGCGCGCGCCGGTTTCGACATCGGTGTGCTCGCGCCGGGACGGCTCGCGGTGCGCGCGGCACCGGCGCTGCTCGCCCAAGCCGACCTCGCGCAACTGGTCCGCGAGGTGCTCACCGACCTGCGCGAGGAGCGCGGCGGGCATCATCTCGAGGCGGCCGCGCACGTGCTGCTCGGCAACATCGCCTGCCGCGCGGCCATCCGCGCGAACCGCCGGCTGACGCTGCCGGAGATGAACGCGCTGCTGCGCGACATGGAGACCACCGAGCGTGCCGGCCAGTGCAACCACGGCCGCCCGACCTGGACCTTGCTGACGCTCGCGCAGCTCGACCAGCTCTTCCTGCGCGGCCGTTGAACCGCGTGGACGCCATCCTGCTCTGCGGCCCGACCGCGAGCGGCAAAAGCGAGCTGGCGCTGGCGCTCGCCCGGCGCGCGCCCGTCGAGATCGTCAGCGTCGATTCGGCGCAGGTCTATCGCGGCTTCGACATCGGCGCCGCCAAGCCCGACGCCGCGACGCGGGCTGCCATCCCGCACCATCTGATCGACCTGCGCGACCCGCAGGAGACCTACAGCGCCGGCGAGTTCGTGGCGGACGCGCTGCGCGCGATCGCCGACATCCGTGCGCGCGGACGCATGCCGCTGCTGGTGGGCGGCACCATGCTCTACTTCAACGCGCTGCTGCGCGGGCTCGCGCCCTTGCCGAGGGCCGATGCGGCCTTGCGGTCGCGGCTCGATGCGCGTGCCGCCGCCGAGGGTTGGCCGGCGCTGCATGCCGAGCTCGCGGCGGTGGATCCCGCGGCGGCGGCCCGCATCCATCCCAACGACCCGCAACGCATCCAGCGCGCGCTCGAAGTCTGGCTGACGAGGCGGCCCGACTCGCTGCCGGCGGCGCCCGCCGCCGAAAAACCGGCGTCGCTGCGCGCGGTCGGCTACCGGCAGTTGTGGGCCTGCCTCGACGCTCCCGACCCCGGGGCCGGTCTCGCGCTGGCGGTCGACAAGGCGATCGCCGCGACCCGGCAGCTCGCCAAGCGGCAACTGACCTGGATCAACGCGGACCCCGGTTGGTCGAGGTTGGACCCGTCCGTCCCGGTTGCGAAAGACCGCTGGCTGGACGCGATGCAGGTGCTGTGCGACCGCGGCGGGGAGGGAACTTCGGGCATGGTAAACTTGTCCTTACAGTAGACAGCAGAGCGATAAGGAGTCGCCGTCATGGCCAAGGGCCAATCCCTGCAGGATCCCTTCCTCAACCAGCTGCGCAAGGAACGCGTACCGGTGTCCATCTACCTCGTCAACGGCATCAAGCTGCAAGGTCAGATCGACTCCTTCGACCAGTTCGTCGTCCTGCTGCGCAACACCGTCAACCAGATGGTCTACAAGCACGCCATCTCCACCATCGTGCCGGCGCGCAACGTCCGCCTGCCTTCGGCCGATGAGCCCGAGGGCGGTGTCGACGGTCCCGCCGAAGCTTGATGCCCGCGCGCCGAAGCCCGGCCCCGACCCGAATCCGTGTTTGAGCGTCCCCGCGGCGGCGAGCGCGCCGTGCTGGTGCGGCTCGGGCTCGGCGCGCCCGTCGAACAGGAAGACCTCGACGAGTTCGCGCAGCTCGCCGAGTCGGCCGGGGTCGCGGTGGCCGCCACCATCACGGGCCGCAGGGACCGTCCCGACCCGCGCTTCTTCGTCGGCAGCGGCAAGGCCGAGGACGCCTCGAGAAGCTGCAGCAGCAGCGCGAGACCGGCCGCCAAAGGCGCGTCGAGATCCCGATCCCCTCGGTGGCGCTGGTGGGTTACACCAACGCCGGCAAGTCGACGCTGTTCCGCGCGCTGACCGGCGCCGAGGCCTATGTCGCCGACCAGCTGTTCGCGACGCTCGATCCCCTGGTGCGCCGGGTCGACCTGCCGGGCGGCAGCCCGATCGTCGTCGCCGACACGGTCGGGTTCATCCGCGAGCTGCCGCACGAACTGGTCGCCGCGTTCCGCTCCACCCTGACCGAGGCGCGCGAGGCGACGCTGCTCTTGCACGTCATCGACGCCAGCGATCCGCGCCGCGACGAGCGCATCGACCAGGTGAACGCCGTGCTCGCCGAGGTCGGCGCGGGCGAGCTCCCGCAGATCAGGGTCTACAACAAGATCGACCGCCTGGAAGGCGCGCCCCGCCTCGATCGCGACGGGACGGTCACGGCGGGGGAACTCTGCGCGTTCGCCCGCGGCGAAGTCTTCCGCATGGCGGGGGAACAATTCGGGAGCGGCCAGGAGCCGGTGTGTCTGCCCGCGCCGGGTCAGGGGGCGTTGGTCAGAATTCATCCGATGGCCAAGGGGAACAATCCCAAGCCGATGGCACCGGCCAAAAAAGAGGCTGTATCCAAGTTTATCAACTTCCTGACATCGCGCGAAATTCAAATTGAAGTTGCAGAGCGTCTTGGACGAATTCCGTCGACCAGTGAAGCACTCAATTCCCCGCGCGTTGCATCTTTGACTTCTATTCAGCCTTTGATTGCAGCGGCGGCAAATGGCCGCCCGATGCCCGCACAAACCGAAATGCGTGCAGCTTGGGATGCGATGCGTCCTGTGCAGCAAAAAATTATGTCGGGTG
>RFTM01000329.1 GCA_009923475.1 Gammaproteobacteria bacterium
ACGCGCAGGTTGTCCCAGACGAGGAAGGCCTGCGGCACGAGCAGCACCGCGGCCGCCGGCGCGCGCGTCGTGCGCCACAGGCGCAGCAGCCAGGCGAGGAGCAGCGTCTGGGCGAGCGCGAACGCGGCGAACATCAGCGCGTACACGCGGTCACTCCATCGTCACCACGACCTTGCCGATGGCCTTGCGGCCGCTGAGCGTCTTCAGCGCCTCGGCGCCTTGCTCGAGCGGGAAGCGCGCCGAGACCTCCGGCCGGATGCGGCCGTCGAGGCACATGCGCAGCAGTTCCTGCACCTGCGCGCGGTGCTTGTCCGGTTCGCGCTCGACGAAGCTGCCCCAGAACACGCCGCAGATGTCGCAACCCTTGAGCAGCGTGAGGTTGAGCGGGATGCGCGGGATGCCGGCGGGGAAGCCGATCACGAGGTAACGCCCGCCCCAGGCGATGGCGCGCAGCGCGGGCTCGGCGTAGTCGCCGCCCACCGGGTCGTAGATGACGTCGGCGCCGCCCTTGCCGCAGGCGTCCTTGAAGAGCGCCGCCAGCGCCTTGCCGTCGGTGGCCGCCGGCGGGTAGACGATCGCCGCATCGGCGCCGTGCGCCCGCGCGACCGCGGCCTTGTCCTCGGTGGATGCGGCGGCGATCACGCGCGCGCCCATGGCCTTGCCGAGCTCGATCGCCGCGATGCCGACGCCGCCCGCCGCGCCCAGCACCAGCAGCGTCTCGCCGGCGCGCAGCCGCGCGCGGTCGGCGAGGGCGTGGTACGAGGTGCCGTAGGTGACGAGCAGCGAGGCGCCCACCTCGAAGGAGAGGCCGTCCGGCAGCGGCGTGCAGTGGGCCGCGCGCGCGATGAGCTTCTCGGCGAGGCCGCCGTGCGGCGCGCTCGCGATGACGCGCGTCCCCACCGCAGGTCCCGTGACGCCGGGGCCCAGCGCCTCGACGACACCCGCGACTTCATGGCCCGGGGCGAACGGTCGCGGCGGCCGGATCTGGTACTTGTCCTCGATGACGAGCGTGTCGGGGTAGTTGATCGCGCAGGCGCGCACCGCGAGCCGCAGTTCGCCCGGGCCGGGCTCCGGCACCGGCACGTCGAGCAGTTGCAGGGTGTCCGGCCCGCCTGGGGCGACGCTCATCAAGGATCTCATTTGCCGTCTCCGAGCAGCGCTGCAGCGCGCAGCAGTCCGATGCAGGTCTTGGAATCCTCGATGCGCCCGTCGAGGCAGCGCGCGAGCGCCTCGGCCAGCGGCAGCCAGTGCGTCTCGAGCACTTCGGCCGCCTCGTGCGCCGTGGGCACGGCATCGAGGCCGGTCGCGAGGTAGAGGTGGATGCGTTCGGTGAACACGCCGGGCGAGCTCAGCGACACGCCGAGGCTGCGCCACTCGCGCGCGGCGATGCCCGCCTCCTCGACCAGTTCGCGGCGCGCGGTCTCCTGCGGCGGCTCGCCCGGCTCCAGCCGTCCGGCCGGCAGTTCCCACACGTAGCCGTCCGCGGCGTGACGGTACTGCCGCAGCAGGCAGACCCGCCCTGCGGCGTCGATGGCCACGGCGGCCGCGCCGCCGGGGTGATGCAGGATCTCGAGGTCCGCTTCGTGGCCGTTCGGCAGCCGCACGCGGTCGACGGTGAGGCGCGTGACGCGCCCGTGGTGCACCTCGCGGCTCGCCAGCAGCTCAGCGCGCGGCGGCAAGGTATTGCTCGTTCGGCATCATGTCGCTGGCGGCGGCCACGCGGTTGGTCATGTTGAAGAACGCCGTCACGGCGATGATGTCCCAGATGTCCCGGTCCCGGAACCCGGCGCGGCGCAGCGCATCCCGGCCCTCGGCGGCGTCGGCCCAGGGCTCTACGGTGAGGCGGTGGGCGAAGGCGAGCATGGCGCGCTGCCGGCGCGTGACGCGGGCTACCCGCCAGTTCATCACCAGGGTCTCGCCGAGCGAGGGGTCGCCCGACATCTCGCGCAGCGCGTGGCCGTGCGCCGTCAGGCAGTAGTAACAGCGGTTCGCCGACGACACGACCACCGCGATCATCTCGCGCTCGAGCTTGGTGAGGCGCGAATCGCCGAGCATCAGGTCGTTGTACATGTCGATGAAGGCACGCAGCTTCTTCTCGTCGAAGCTGTAGACCGCGAGGACGTTGGGCAGGAAGCCGAACGCCTGTTCGCAGGCGCCGAAGTACTTCCGGAGGTCGGGCGCGAGGCGGCTGCGCGGCGGTATGGGCAGTTTGAGCGCGACGGTGGCGCGGGGCTGGGCCTTGCGGCGGCGTGCGGCGGTCTTGGCCGGCGACCTCTTGGCCGCCGGCCGACGGGTTTTCGGCTTCAAGCGGGGCTCTTGCCGGCGCTCAACGCCGGCCGTAGCCGCCGCCGCCCGGTGGGCGCGGCGCGCGTTCCTGCGCTTCGTTGATGCGCAGGGCACGACCGTTCATCTCGTAGCCGTTCAGGGCGGCGATGGCGGCTTGCGCCTCGGCCTGCGGCATGTCGACGAACCCGAAGCCGCGCGGGCGGCCGGTCTCGCGGTCGTTGATGAGCTTGACGGAGTCGACCTTGCCGAAGCGCTCGAAGAGCACCCGGATGTCGGCCTCGTTGGCGGAGAAGGGCAGGTTGCCCACGTAGATCGTAGTCATTCGCGCGTCTCTCTCGATGCCTCAAAGATGAGGACCTTGACGGCCGATGCTACTCCCCGCC
>RFTM01000330.1 GCA_009923475.1 Gammaproteobacteria bacterium
CGCTGGCCCGTCATCAACCGGAAGTTCATGGATGTCGGCAGCCCGCGGCGCGGCGATGTGGCGGTGTTCCGCTACCCGCCCGATCCCAAGGTCAACTACGTCAAGCGGCTGGTGGGGCTGCCGGGCGACCTGGTCGAGGTGCGCGACGACCGGCTGATCATCAACGGCGAACCGGTGCCGTTCGAGCCGAAGGCCCGTTACGCCGACGGTTGCTACCTCAACATGCGCAGCGCCGAGGAGACCCTGGACGGTCGTCGCCACGGCGTGCTGCATTGCCTGTCGGCCGACTACCTCGCCGTGCCGCCGCTCGGCGCCTGCGACCGCGACATCCCGCAGGGCTACCTCTGCAACGAGGCGAGCGCGGGCATCAGCCCGGACTCCGGCGACAAGACCATGCGGGTGCCGGAGGGGCATTACCTCATGATCGGCGACAACCGCGACAACAGCTCCGACGGCCGCGTCTGGGGCTTCGTCGCCGAAGAGCAGCTGGTCGGTCGCGCGAGCGTCATCTGGTTCAACTGGGACCTGCAACGCAAGGGCGGTCCTGCCTGGTCGCGCATCGGGACCCGCATCGAGTGAAGCCCGTGGCCGCCGCATGGCCCGACCGTTGGCTGCGCGAGACGCTCTGCGTCGAGCCGCGCGAGGCCGCCCTCTACGAGGCCGCGCTCACCCATCGCAGCGCGTCCGGACGCAACAACGAACGCCTCGAGTTCCTGGGCGACTCCGTCCTCAACCTGCTGGTCGCCGAGATGCTCTATCGGCGCTTCCCGTCCTCGAGCGAGGGCGACCTCAGCCGGCTGCGCGCCCGTTTGGTGAGCGAGGGCCCGCTGGCCCAGGTGGCCCAATCGCTCGCGCTCGGCGACGAACTGCGTCTCGGCTCGGGCGAGCTCAAGACCGGCGGGTTCCGCCGCGAGTCCATCCTCGCCGACGCGCTCGAGGCCCTGATCGGCGCGGTCTACCTCGACCTCGGCCTCGAGGCCGCGCGCGCGCTGGTCGAGCGGCTCGCCGGCCCCTTGATGGCGGCGCTGCCCGCCGCCGAGGAGCTGAAGGACCCCAAGACGCGGCTGCAGGAGCGGCTGCAGGGGCGGGGGCTCGCGCTGCCGACCTACACGGTCGAGCGGGTGAGCGGCGAGCCCCATGCGCAGCATTTCGAGGTGCGTTGCGAGGTGGCGCCGCTCGCGCTCGCCGCCGGCGGCACCGGCTCGAGCCGACGCAGGGCCGAGCAGGACGCCGCGCAGCGGCTGCTCGACCTGATGGAGGGCGCATGAACGCGCCCGGCGAAGGGACGGCGTTCCGCGCCGGGTTCGCGGCGCTCGTCGGGCGTCCCAACGTCGGCAAGTCGACGCTGCTCAACGCGCTGGTCGGCCAGAAGGTCTCCATCGTCACGCCGCGGCCCCAGACCACCCGGCACCGCATCGTCGGCCTCGTCAACCGCCCCGATGCGCAGATCGCCTTCGTCGACACCCCGGGCCTGCATTTCGGCGGCCAGCGCGCGCTCAACCGCGCGATGAACCGCGCGGCGGCAGCGGCCCTGGTCGACGCCGACCTCGTCGTGTTCGTGGTCGAGGCCCTGCGCTGGACGCCCGAGGACGAGGCGGTCATGCAGCGCATCCGGGACTCGGGCCGGCCGGCGCTCGCGGTCATCAACAAGGTCGACAAGGCACGGCCGCGGGAGCGCTTGCTGCCCTTCATGGCCGAGCTCGCGGCCCGTCATCCGTTCAGCGCGGTGGTGCCGGTGTCGGCGCAGCGCGGCGAGAACCTCGAGCCGTTGGTGGCGGCGATCGCCGGGCTCCTCCCCGAGTCGCCGCAGCTCTTCGACGAGCGCGACCTCACCGACCGCGACCTGCGTTTCCGCATCGCCGAGATCGTGCGCGAGAAGCTCACGCTCGAGCTCAACCAGGAGGTGCCCTACGGCATCGCGGTCGAGGTCGAGAAGATGGCGGAGGAAGAGGGGAGGCAGGTGGTCCACGCCGTGATCTGGGTGGACCGCGAGGGCCAGAAACCGATCGTGATCGGCGCCGGCGGCGCACGCCTGAAGCGCGTCGGCAGCTCGGCGCGGCGCGAACTCGTCGCGCTGCTCGGCCAACGCGTGCACCTCGAGCTTTGGGTCAAGGTGCGCGAGAACTGGGCCGACAACGCCTCGGCCCTGCGGTCGCTCGGGCTCGAGTGATGGCGCGCGGCCGCCGGGTCGGTCTCACGCCCGTCTTCGTGCTGCACCACCGGCCGTGGCGCGACACCAGCCGCATGCTGGAGGTGCTGTCGCGGGATCACGGCCGCCTGACGCTGTTCGCGCGCGGCGTGCGCGGTCCGCGTCCGCGCAGCGCATCGCTGCTGCAGCCGTTCACGCCCCTGCTCGCCGCATGGACCGGGACGGGGGATGCGGCGCAACTGACGCAGGTCGAGCCCGTGCCGACCGACGGCCCGACGCCTGGCGGTTTGCCCGCACCGGCGCTGCTCTCCGGCTGGTACCTCAATGAACTGCTGCTGAAGCTGACGCTGCGCGTCGATCCGCAGCCTGCCGTCTTCGACCTGTATGCGGCGACGCTCGACCGCCTGCGCGTCGAGGCGGCGCCGGCGCCGGCGCTGCGCGGCTTCGAGCGCGACCTGCTCGGCCTGCTCGGCTATGGCCTCGAGCTGCGCAGCGAGGCCCGCAGCGGCGCGCCGCTGC
>RFTM01000034.1 GCA_009923475.1 Gammaproteobacteria bacterium
CTCGCCGTTGCGGTGCTTGGCGAGGTCGATCTCGGCGATGCCCTTCTTGGTGGTGTTCTTGTCGTACACCTCTTCGCGATAGATGAGCAGGATCATGTCCGCGTCCTGCTCGATCGCCCCCGATTCGCGCAGGTCGGACATCACGGGCTTCTTGTCGACGCGCTGCTCGACGCCGCGGTTGAGCTGCGAGAGCGCGATGACGGGCACGCGCAGCTCCTTGGCGAGCGCCTTGAGGCTGCGCGAGATCTCGGCGATCTCGGTGGCGCGGTTCTCGTTGTTGCCGGGCACCTGCATCAGCTGCAGGTAGTCGACCACCACCAGCCCGAGCCCGTGCTCGCGGTGCACGCGCCGCGCGCGGGCGCGCAGCTGCGTCGGCGTCAGCGCCGGCGTCTCGTCGATGAAGATCTTGGCCTCGGAGAGCTGGCCCGCCGCGCCCGTGATGCGCGGCCAGTCGTCGTCGGAGATCTGGCCGCTGCGGATGTGGCCGAGGCTGACGCGGCCGACCGAGGACAGCATGCGGGTCATCAGCTGCTCGGAGGGCATCTCCATGGAGAAGATCGCGACCGAGGCCTTCACGTCGCCCTTGAGCGCGGCGTACTCCGCCATGTTGACGGCGAAGGTGGTCTTGCCCATGGAGGGGCGGCCGGCGACGACCACGAGGTCGCCGGGGCGCAGGCCGCCGGTCTTGCGGTCGAACTCGTCGAACCAGGTGGGAAGCCCGCGCAGCCCGCCCGGGTTGTTGTGCCACTCGTCGATCTGGTCGATGAGCGCCGGCATCAGCGACTGCACGGACAGCGCGCCGTCGCGCTTGCCGCCCGCACCCTGCTCGGCGATGGCGAAGACCTTGGACTCGGCGATCTCGACGAGTTCGCGCGCGGTCTCGCCTTCGTTGTTGAACACCGATGCCGCGATGTCGCTGCCGGCCTGCAGCAGCTGCCGCAGCAGCGAGCGCTCGCGGACGATGGAGGCGTAGGCGCGGACGTTGGCGGCGGTGGGGGTGTCGCGCACCAACGCGCCGAGGTAGGCGAGCCCGCCGGCGTCGGCGAGCTTGCCGTTGCGTTCAAGCTGGCCGCTGACCGTGACCGCGTCGGCAGGCTTGCCCGAGGCGGCGACGAGCCCGATGGCTCCGAAGATGAGGCGGTGGTCGGGCCGGTAGAAATCGACGTCGCTCAGCAGGTCGGCGACGTCGTCCCAAGCGCGGGAGTCGAGGAGCAGGCCGCCCAGGACGGCCTGCTCCGCCTCGATCGAGTGCGGCGGCGTGCGCACGTCCCCGCCGCGCGCGCCCACGGCGCCTTACTCCTCGGCGGTGATCGTGACCGGCAGCTGCACGTCGATGTCGGTGTGCAGGTGCAGCACGACCTGGTGGTCGCCCACGGCGCGGATCGGGCCGTTCGGCAGGCGCACTTCCGAGCGCGACACCTTGTGGCCCTGCGTGGTGCAGGCGTCGGCGATGTCGGTGGTGCCGACGGAGCCGAACAGCTTGCCCTCGCTGCCCGCCTTGGCGGAGATGCGCAGCGTGAAGCCCTCGAGGGCAGCGGCGCGCGCCTGCGCGGCGGCGAGCTGGTCCTTCGCGATCTTCTCGAGCTCGGAACGGCGCGCCTCGAACTTGGCGACGTTGGCGGGCGTCGCGAGCGTGGCCTTGCCCTCGGGCAGCAGGAAATTGCGGCCGTAGCCGGACTTGACCTTCACGCGGTCGCCGATGTCGCCGAGGTTGGCGACCTTGGTCAGCAGGATGACATCCATGGCGTGCCCCCGGTCAGTGCTGGTCGGTGTACGGCAGCAGCGCGAGGTAGCGCGCGCGGCGCACGGCCACGGCGAGCTGGCGCTGGTAGAACGAGCGCGTGCCGGTGATGCGGCTCGGCACGATCTTGCCGGTCTCGGTGATGTAACCCTTGAGCGTCGCCAGATCCTTGTAGTCGATCTGCTTGACGTCGTCCGCGGTGAAGCGGCAGAACTTCTTGCGACGGGTGAAGCGGCCACCGCCGCCTTGCTTGTCCTTCATGTGCGTGTCCTCTCGCTTGCGGCTCAGCCGGCGTCGCCGACCGCGTCTTCGTCGCCCGACTCGTCACGGCGCGGACGGCGCGGACGGTCGACACCCTCGCCACCGGCCTCGTCCTCGGCGGCGCGCGCCATCGGCGAGGGCTCGGTGACCGGCCCGTCCATCTTCACGACGAGGTGCCGCAGCACGGCGTCGCTGAAGCGGAACGCGCCCGTGAGCTCGGCCAGGGTCTTCTGGTCGGTCTCGATGTTCATCAGGATGTAGTGCGCCTTGTGCACCTTCGCGATCGGGAAGGTCAGCTGGCGACGACCCCAATCCTCGACGCGGTGGACCTGGCCGCCGCCCGTGGTGATCATCGACTTGTAGCGCTCGAGCATGGCCGGAACCTGCTCGCTCTGGTCCGGATGGACCAGAAACACGATCTCATAGTGCCTCATGTCGTCTCCTTGTGGATGGCAGCCGCCCGGAGAAGCAGGTCCGGTGCGGCAAGGAAGTCCCCAAACGGGGCCGCGGACTATAGCCAAAGCCCGGGGTGCGGGCAAGCCTCGCCCACCCGGCCTCGCCGCGATGCCCTAGCCGCCCCGTTGGCGGACGGCCTCGTAGAGCAGCATGCCGGCGGCCACCGACACGTTCAGGCTCTCGACCGCGCCCAGCGAGGGCAGACGGACCATCAGGTCGCAGTGCTGGCGGGTGAGCTGGCGCAGGCCGGTGCCCTCGGCGCCCATGACGAGCGCGACCGGGCCCGAAAGGTCCGCTTGGGCGGCCGACTGCGGCGCCTCTGCGGCGGCGCCCACGACCCAGAGACCGGCCTCCTTGAGGTCGCGCAGGCAGCGCGCGAGGTTGGTGACCACCACGACCGGCGTGGTCTCGGCGGCCCCCGCCGCGACCTTGCGGACGGTGGCGTTGAGCTGCACGGCGCGGTCACGCGGGATGACGACCGCCAGCGCGCCGCAGGCATCGGCGGTGCGCAGGCAGGCTCCGAGGTTGTGCGGGTCCTGCACCCCGTCGAGCACGAGCAGCAACGGACGGAACGGCGCAGCGCCCTCCTCGGCCGCCTGCTGCAGCCGCGCGAGCTCCGCCGTGAGACGGTCCTCGTCCCAAGGCGGCAGCGGCCGGACCTCCGCCACCACGCCCTGGTGCACGCCCTCGCCCGCCAACTGCTCGAGCTTCGCGGCATCCACGCGCTCGACCGGGCAGCGCACGCGGGCCGCGGCGGCCAGCAGCGCCGCCATGCGCGCATCCTCACGGCCGCGCGCGACGAGCAGCCGCAGCAGCCGCGCCGGATCGCGATCGAGCAGCGCCTGCACCGCGTGCAGGCCGTGCATCCACAGGGCGCCTGATCGCGGCCCGCCGCCGTGGCGGCTCACGGCGCGAGCTCGAGGTCGATGAGGCCCTCCACCGGATTGGCGTTGGTCACCACCACGCGCACCGCGGTGCCGATGGCGAGCCGCCGCTTGCCGCGCTGGCCGACCCAGGCATGGCCGCCGCGCTCCTGCATGTAGTCGTCGTCGCGCATCGCCTCGAGGCGCAGCAGGCCATCGATGCCGATGCCGCGCAGCTGCACGAAGCAACCGTACTCGACCACCGTGGTGATCAGCCCCTCGAACACCTGGCCCAAGCGTTCGCGCAGGTAGCTGCACTTGAGGAAGGTGTCGACCGAGCGGTCGGCCTCGTCCGCGCGCCGCTCGAGCTTGGAGAGCTCCGGGCCGAGGGTCGCGAGCTCGGGCTCGGTGTGACGCCGGCCGCTGGCGTCGCGCGCATCGAGCACGGCCTTCAGCGCGCGGTGCACCACGAGGTCGGGGTAGCGGCGGATCGGCGAGGTGAAATGCGCGTACTCGCCGAGCGCGAGCCCGAAATGCCCGATGTTGAGCGGCTCGTACAGCGCCTGCGGCATCGCGCGCACCACCAGCGACTCGACGAACGGCCGGTCGGGCGACTTGCCGAGCCGTTCGGTGACGCGGCGCAGGTCGCGCGGCTGCACCTGTTCGGGCAGGTCCACCTCGATGCCGAGCGCGGCCAAGGCCGAGATCAGCGCATCGAGGCGCTTCTCCTCGGGCGTGCCGTGCACGCGGTAGAGACCGCCGGCCCGCGCTTCCTTCAACGCCCTCGCAGCCGCGACGTTGGCGAGGATCATGCACTCCTCGATGAGCTTGTGCGCCTCGTTGCGGGCGTACTGGTGGATCGCCTTCACGCGCTGCGCGGCGTCGAACTCGTAGTACGGCTCGGCGCTCTCGAAATCGAGCGCACCGCGGCGATGCCGCGCCTTGAGCAGCGCCTTGTATAGGTCGACGAGCGGCGTGAGCTTCGGCAAGAGCGGGCCCAGCGACTTGCGCGCCGCAGCATCGCCCTCGAACAGCGCGGCGTAGGCCTCATCGTAGGTGAGACGCCGATGGCTGCGCATCACCGCCGGATAGAAGCGGTGCTCGAGCAGCACGCCGCCCTTCGTGACGACCATGTCGGCGACGAAGCACAGGCGGTCGACCTCGGGCTCGAGCGAGCACAGGTGGTTCGAGAGCGCGGTCGGCAGCATCGGCAGCACGCGCTGCGGGAAATACACCGAGGTGCCGCGTTCGCGCGCCGCGGCGTCGAGCGCCGTGCCGATGCGCACGTAGTGGCTCACGTCGGCGATCGCGACCACGAGCCGGAAGCCGCGCGGATGCGGCTCGGCGTAGACGGCGTCGTCGAAGTCGCGCGCATCGGCGCCGTCGATGGTGACGAGGGGCATCTCGCGCAGGTCGATGCGGCCGCGCGCCTCCCGCGGGTCGACGCGCTCGCCGTAGCGCTCGGCCTCGACCAGCGCCTCGCCGGGGAAGTCCACCGGCAGGCCATGGCGCGCGATGGCGCTCTCGCAGGCCATCTCGAGCGGACGGTCCGGGTCGAGCCGACGGAGCACCTCGGCCGTGGCACCGCTATGCCCGTCCGGGTAGCGGATGACGCGCGCGATCACCCAGTCGCCGGCGCGGGCGCCGCCCGCCTTGCCGGGCGGCAGGAGACAGCGGAGGTTCAGGCGCCGGTCGACGGCGTGCACGTAGAGCGTGCGCCCCGCGGCCTCGAGGGTGCCGAGGAACGCGCTGACACCGCGCGCGAGCACCGCCTCCACCTCGCCCGACAGTCGTCCGGTCGAGTCCTCGCGCACCCGGACCCGCACCCGATCGCCGGCGGTGAGACCGCCCATCTGCGGCGGCGGCAGGAAGACGTTCTGCTCCTGCCCCTCCACCTTCACGAAACCGAAGCCCGAGCGGTGCGGACTGACGACACCCTCCATGCTGCCCGATGGCCGGCGGGCGAGCTGCGGGCCGCCGTGGCGGCCCTGGAGTTGGGCCTTGCGGGGCTTGCCGGCGGAGCGCTGCGGTCCGCGCCCGCCTTTGCGGTCGCCGCCTTTGCGGGAACGGTGCTTCATCCGGGCATCGTCCCAGAGGCGCACCGGGCGGCACAAGCCTGATGACGCGTTGACAGGATGGGCGGTGCTGCGTACTCTGCCGCGCCCTGCACCCTGCCCGGGTGGCGGAATTGGTAGACGCACTAGTTTCAGGTACTAGCGGGTAACACCGTGGAGGTTCGAGTCCTCTCCCGGGCACCATCTTCCCCGGCCGCGCCTCATCGCGGCATCATGCAGCGATGGATACCCGTCGCCCAAGCGAACACCCCCTCGCCCGCCTCTTCGCCGTGGCCTGCCTCGCGGCCGCGGGGGCCTTGACGCAGACCGCCCTCGCCCAAGGCCAGGACTCCACCGCCGGCGAGCGCGACCTGCGCATCATGGCCGAGCTGCTGCCCGGCACCTGGGACAACGTCAACCAGAGCTACTTCGACGGCCGCCGCAAGCTGCCCGCCGACGACCGCCACCCGCGCATGTCCACCGTCATCACGCGGGTCGAGGCGCCGGCCTTCGGCAGGCGGGTCTTTCTTTGGGTCAACCGCACCGAGACACCGACGGGGCCCGTCACGAGCTGGCGGCTCGCCACGCTCGAGGCCGGGCCGGGCGGCGACGAGGTGACGATGCGCCACTACCTGCGCATGCAGGGCGAGATCACGGCGGCCGAGCTCGCGACGCTGCGCCCGCAGGACCTGCGGCGCACCGAAGGCTGCGACTACGTGTTCAAGCGCCGCGCCGACCAGTTCCGCGGCACGCAGGGCCCCAAGGCCTGCCGCTTCGAGTGGGAGGGCCAGCAGGTGTACACGGACAACACCATCGAGATCTCGCGCACCAGCCTCTTCTTCCACGACCACAAATTCGTCGCCAAGACCGGCAAGCGCATCACGGGCGTGGCCTCGGGCGAGCCGTTCTGGCTGGAGCGCGCGCGGTCCTTCCACTGCTATATCGACGTGCCCGGCGTCGGCGGCGGCGTCGACATCCCCTTCGAGCGCTTCGACCACATCCTGCTGCATGACAAGGGCGGCATGCACTGGGTCAAGTCGACGGCCCACCCCGAGCGCAGCCTGGAGGCGCGCGAGATCGGCCTCTACCTGCGCTCGGTGACCTGGCATGTGCTCAACGAGGCCAACGACTATTTCAACCGGAATTCGCTGGTGCTCTCGGTGCTCGAGAAGCTGCCGGACGGCAGCACCAAGGAGCACGGCTACGCCTTCACCGACCCAGGCGCCGAGCGCATCGCCATCAACCTGAAGTGGATGCTCGGCAACTGCGCGATCACGCCGCGCGACCAGGCGCGGCCGGAGATGTGAAGTTGCGCGTCGCGGCGGGGATATCGGGCGCGGCGATGATGGCAGTGGTGGTGGCGCTGGCCTCGCTCGGCGCCGCCGCGGGCGCCTCGGCCGGCGCGAGCCAGTGCGGCTTCGTGCGCGACGCCGACGACCGCGCCCTCTGCCGCGCCAAGGCCGAGGGCTCCTCCAGCCAGTGCGGCTTCATCGGCGACGCCGACAAGCGTTCCTACTGCCGCGCGGTGAGCGGCGGCGGAGCCTCGCAATGCGGTTTCATCAAGGACTCCGACCTGCGCAACACCTGCCGGGCGGAGACGACGCCGCGAGCCGGCGCGGTCGCAGGGGGCTCGGCCAAGGGCAGCGCAGCCTCGGAGTGCGGCTTCGTGCGCGACGAGGACCAGCGCGCCGATTGCCGCGCGCGCACATCCGGCCAGGTATCGCAGTGCGGGTTCGTGCGCGACGCCGATCGGCGCGCCTACTGCCGCGCAGTGGTCGGTCGCCAAGCATCCGGATGCGGCTTCATCCGCGACGCCGACTTGCGCAACGCCTGCCGCGCCGAGGTGCGCTGAGGCTGTCGAGCCGGCTTGCCGCGGCTACGGCTCGACCGTGAAGGCGAGGCCTGCTCGGGCCTCCAGCCGCTCGACCAAACGGTCACCCATGGCCGTCGCCGGCGTCCAGAACCCGCCGGGCAAGGCATCTTTGGGCGTGTCGGTCGCGAGGCAGGCGGCGGCCTGCAGCAGCATGCGGGCCGTCGAGCCGTAGCCGGGGTCGCGGTCGCCGGTGACCTTGCCGCGCAGCGCCTTGCCGTCCTTGGTCTTGCCGTGCAGGCGAAGGTCGAAGAAACCGTTGCGCTGCGCCTCGGGGCTCGGACCCTCGCCCGGCTTCGGCAGCACGAAGCGCTCGAGGAGCGAGCGCAGCGGCCCGATGGAGGCGGCCACCATGAAGCCGCCGAGACCGACCGCGGTGCCGATCGCCGCCAGCCGTCCGCGCAGCCCCGGCCCCATCAGCACCGCCTCGTCGTAACGGAACTCGCGGCCGTAGCGCCAGCCCGTGAGCGCGTTCGAGCGGTGCACCACACGCGTGTTGATGCCCGCCATCACGAACGGCGCCACCCATGCGCCGAAGGCCTCGTCGTACGCCGCGCCCGCCACGTTCGGCTGGCGCGTCGTGGGCGCGTCGCCGCCGACGCAGAGTGAATAGGGGTTCGCGAGTTCGGCGCGCAGCGACTTGTCGCGGCCGACCTCCTTGAGGACGTTGATGAGGCTTGCCACGGTGCCGCCCGAGGCGCCGCCGCGCATCGCCTTGACGCGCAGGCGCACGCGCTCGAGGGGCGCGCCGTAGCGGCGTTGCGCCTCGCGCTGCAGCACATGCACGCCGAGGTCGGAGGGGATGGAGTCGAAACCGCAGCAGTGCACGATGCGCGCGCCGCTCGCGCGCGCGGCGGCTTCGTGGCGCGTGACCATGCGGCGGATCCACTGCACCTCGCCGGTGAGGTCGCAGTAGTCGGTGCCGGTCTCGACGCAGGCCTTCACGAGCGGCTCGCCGTAGAGCGCGTAGGGGCCGACCGTCGACACGACCACGCGCGCCTCACGGCACATCGCACGCAACGCGCCTTCATCGGCCGCATCCGCCACGATGACCGGCAGCGCCGAGGCCGCCGGTCCCAGCGCCGCCTTGAGCTTGTCGAGCTTGGCGCGCGAGCGCCCGGCGATGGCCCAACGCAAGCTGCCGCCCGCGCCGCCGCTGCCCGCGACCCCGAACTCCTCGAGCATTCGATGCGCGAGGATCTGGCCCACGAAGCTCGTGGCGCCGAAGACGACGATGTCGTGCATGGTCCCCTCCGGGGGGCAGGATCAGAAGTTGTTGAGCGCGGTGACCTTGCCGTCGGCGCCGAACCACACCCAGCCGCTGCCGAGCATGGCGCCCTCATCGCGCACGAACATGTAGCGCGGGGTGCTGTCGAGGATGGCCGCGACGAACTTGGGCGTGAACACGGCGTCGTACACGGGCAGCAGGTCCTTTTGGCCCTTGAGGCGACGGGCCTTGCCGTCGAGCGTGACCGCGATGGGGTAGCGCAGCTGCGCGGCGACGGTCGCACGGTCGCCGGCCTTCACGGCACGCCAGAAACGCGCCGCCCCGCCGTGCACGACCTCGTCGTCGCGCACGCCGATGGCGCCGTAGCGGTGCTTGAGGCTGCCCGCGGTGGACCCCTCGGTGGCAAGGTAGACGCCAAGCTGCTCGGCTGAACCGACCTTGCTCCAACGGCCCACGATCACCTCGCAGGCGAGTTCGCTGTCGCCGTAGCGGCCCTTGGGGTCGCGGGTCGCGAACTCGCCCTCGAAGCGCGCCGTGACCCGGCCGGTGTCATCGAGCTCGTCGAGCACCACCGTCTTGCCGCCCTCGATGCGTCCGCGCAGGCGGATGTCGCGCAGTCGGCTCCGGTAGGTGTAGACGCCGTCGAGCTTGTCGCCCGAGAAGACGAGCGTCATGCGCACGGGATACTTCTCGGCGATCTGGCCGTCGAAGTTCCAGAGATAGCCCGGCTCGTTGCGGAAGCAGGCCGCTGCGGCCTGCGGCGACGTGGCCGCTCCGAGCGCGAGCAGGGTCAGCACCGCGGACGCGCGCAGCATGGCGGACTCAGCCGAAGGGGTGACGACGGATGATGGTCTGGTCGCGGTCCGGCCCGGTCGAGATGACGTCGATCGGCACGCCGACCAGTTCCTCGATGCGCGCGAGGTAGCGGCGCGCGGCCTCGGGCAGGTCCTGCTCGCGGGTCACGCCCAGGGTCGGCGCGCTCCAGCCGGGCATCTCCTCGTAGACCGGCTCGACGTCGGCGAAGGCGTCGACGAACAGCGGCGGCTCGGAGGACACCACGCCGCCCGCGCGGTACCCGGTGCAGAGCTTGATGGTGTCGAGGCCGTCCAGCACGTCGAGCTTGGTCATGCAGAGACCCGAAACGCTGGAGTGGATGACGGAGCGGCGCAGCGCCACGGCGTCGAGCCAACCGCAGCGACGGCGACGTCCGGTCACGGCGCCGAACTCCTGGCCGACGCGCTGCAGCCGCTCGCCCATGGCGTCGTGCAGTTCCGTCGGGAACGGACCGGCGCCGACGCGCGTGGTGTAGGCCTTGACGATGCCGAGCACGTAGTCGAAGTTGCGCGGCCCGATGCCCGTGCCGGTGCCGGCGTAGCCCGCGGTGGTGTTGGACGAGGTGACGAAGGGATAGGTGCCGAGGTCGACGTCGAGCATCGCGCCCTGCGCGCCCTCGAACATGACGTTGGCGCCGCGCGTCCGCAGCCGGTGCAGCTCGAGCGTCACGTCGACGACCAGCGGCTTGATCCGCTCGGCCATCGCGAGGTGCTCGTCGAGCGTGCGCTGCAGGTCGACGGCCGGCAGGCCGAATTTGCGCTGCAGCTCGAAGTTGTGGGACTCGAGGCTGGCGGCGAGCTTGGCGGCGAAGCGCTCGCGCTGGAACAGGTCGGCCACGCGCAGCGCGCGGCGCGACACCTTGTCTTCGTAGGCCGGGCCGATGCCGCGCCCCGTGGTGCCGATGGCATCGGCGCCCCGCGCCTGCTCGCGGGCGCGGTCGACCAGGGCATGGGACGGCAGGATGAGCGGGCAGTTGGGGGCGATGCGCAGCTGCTCGAAGACCGGCACGCCGCGCGCGGCGAGCATGTCCGCCTCGCGCAGCAGCGCCTCGGGAGAGAGCACCACGCCGTTGCCGATGTAGCACATCACCTGCGGGCGCAGGACCCCCGAGGGGATGAGCGACAGGACCGTCTTCTCGCCGCCGACGATGAGCGTGTGGCCGGCGTTGTGGCCGCCCTGGAAACGCGCCACCGCCGACGCCCGCTCGGTGAGCAGGTCGACGATCTTGCCCTTGCCCTCGTCACCCCACTGGGTGCCGA
>RFTM01000331.1 GCA_009923475.1 Gammaproteobacteria bacterium
GAGCACCGCCCGCCCGATCCGCAACATCGCGATCATCGCCCACGTCGACCACGGCAAGACGACGCTGGTCGACTGCCTGCTCAAGCAATCCGGCACCTTCGCCGCGCACGAGCGCGTCGGCGAGCGCGTCATGGACTCCAACGACCTCGAGCGCGAGCGCGGCATCACCATCCTCGCCAAGAACTGCGCCATCGAATACCGCGGCACGCGCATCAACATCGTCGACACGCCGGGCCACGCCGACTTCGGCGGCGAGGTCGAGCGCGTGCTCTCGATGGTCGACGGCGTGCTGCTGCTGGTGGACGCCGTCGAGGGCCCGATGCCGCAGACGCGCTTCGTCACTCGCAAGGCGCTCGCGCTCGGCCACAAGGCGATCGTCGTGGTGAACAAGGTCGACCGCCCCGGCTCGCGACCCGACTGGGTCATCGACCGCACCTTCGAGCTCTTCGACAAGCTCGGCGCGACCGACGAGCAGCTCGACTTCCCCATCGTCTACGCTTCGGCGCTGCAGGGTTGGGCGACCACCGACCTCGACAAGCCCGCCACCGACATGACGGCGCTCTACGAGGCCGTGCTCGCGCACGTGCCGCCGCCGCCGACCGAGGTCGAGGCGCCGCTGCAGCTCCAGATCTCGCAGCTCGACTACAACTCCTACGTCGGCCGCATCGGCATCGGCCGCATCCGCCAGGGCACGCTCAAGAGCGGCAAGCCCGTGGCGCTGCGCTGGGGCGACGAGGACCGCGGCACGGGACGCATCGGCCAGATCCTCTCCTTCCGCGGCCTCGAGCGCATCCCGGTCGAGGAGGCCTCGGCGGGCGACATCGTCGCCGTCACCGGCATCGACGAGGTCAACATCGGCCTCACGATCTGCGACCCGGAGCAGCCGCAGGGCCTGCCGCCCATCGAGGTCGACGAGCCGACCCTCGCCATGACCTTCCAGGTGAACACCTCGCCGCTCGCCGGGCGCGAGGGCAAGTTCGTGACCAGCCGCCAGATCCGCGACCGCCTGATGCGCGAGCTGCAGAGCAACGTCGCGCTGCGCGTCGAGGAGACCGCCGACGCCGACGTGTTCCGCGTCTCGGGCCGTGGCGAGCTGCACCTCACCATCCTGGTCGAGAACATGCGCCGCGAGGGCTACGAGCTCGCCGTGGGCAAGCCGCAGGTGCTCAAGCGCGTGGTCGACGGCGTGGTGCAGGAGCCCTTCGAGGCGCTCACGATCGATATCGACGAGGGCCTGCAGGGCGGCGTGATGCAGGAGCTCGGCACGCGCCGCGGCGAGCTCATCGACATGGTCGTGGAGGGCGACCCCTCGGGCCGCGGCCAGGGCCGCGTGCGCCTCGAGTACCGCATCCCGGCGCGCGGCCTGATCGGCTTCCAGGGCGAGTTCCTGACCATGACCCGCGGCACCGGGCTCATGAGCCACATCTTCGACGGCTACGACGTGGTGAAGGGCGAGATCCCCGAACGCCACAACGGCGTGCTGATCAGCAACGAGGCCGGGTCGGCGGTCGCCTATTCGCTCTTCACGCTGCAGGAGCGCGGGCGGCTGTTCGTCGAGCACGGCACGACCGTGTACGAGGGCATGATCATCGGCATCCACAGCCGCGACAACGACCTCGTCGTGAACCCCATCAAGGAGAAGAAGCTCTCCAACGTGCGCGCCGCCGGCAAGGACGACGCGCTGCTGCTCACCCCGCCCATCAAGCTCACGCTCGAGTACGCGGTGGAGTTCATCGCAGACGACGAGCTCGTCGAGGTCACGCCGCAGTCGATCCGGCTGCGCAAGCGCTTCCTGAAGGAGCACGAGCGCAAGCGCGCCTCGCGCGAAGCCGAGGCCGCCGTCGGCTGACGCGCGCCGGCGCGCGCAGCCCGCTCAGCCCTTGCGGGGCCCCGGGAAGAAGGCGTTGGTGCGGCGGATGTACTCGGCGTACTCGGGGCGCCGCTTGCCGATGTCGCGCTCGAGCAGCGTCACGCCCGACACGCGCAGCAGCAGCCAGCTCATGATCGCCGGGCCGATGAGCCCCCACCAGGCGCCCGCCGACAGGCCCATGAGGCCGAAGCCCCACCAGACGCAGAAGTCGCCGAAGTAGTTCGGGTGGCGCGTCCAGCGCCAGAAGCCCCGGTCCATCACCTTGCCGGCGTTGGCGGGGTCGCGCTTGAAGCGCGCGAGCTGCCAATCACCGCCCGCCTCGAACACGAAACCGACCACCCAAAGCGCGACGCCCGCCCAGTCGAGCCAGCCGAGCTCCGTGCGCCCGAGCGCCGCGCCGAGCAGCGGCAGCGAGATGAGCCACGCAAGGCCGGCCTGCATCAGGAACACGCGGTAGAGGCTGCTGAAGGCGAAGCCCGGCGTGTTGCGGCGGCGGATCGCCTGGTAGCGGCGGTCCTCGGGGTGGCCCCAGTTGCGCGCGGTCAGGTACACCGACAGCCGCACCGCCCAGAGGGCGAGCAGCACCAGCAGCAGCCGTCCGCGCTGGGTCTCGGGGACGCTGCCCGCGTACGCCAGCATCGCGATGAGGAACATCAGCGACCACTGGCTGTCGACATGGTCGACGTTGCTGCGGACCACCGACAGCGCCCAACCGGCGGCGGCGAACACCGCGAGCGCGCCGAGGCCGGCGAGATAGACGGAGAGGTCGAACATCAGGCGCTTCCTCGGGCGGGGG
>RFTM01000332.1 GCA_009923475.1 Gammaproteobacteria bacterium
GCGCGGTAGACGGGCATCAGCATCAGCCAGTCGTTGGCGTGGCTGATGGCGCCGTTGACCGAGTACGGGTCGGAGGTGAGGAAGATGTCGCCCTCCTCGACCGTGCCGTCGTAGCCCTGCATGAAGCCCCAGATGAAGGAGCCGAACTGGCCGACGACCATCTTGCCGTCGGTGTTGGCGATCATCGGGAACTCGTCATGCTGCTCGCGGATGCCCGGGGACATCGCGGTGCGGAACAGGACGGTGTCCATCTCGTAGCGCGCGTTGCGCAGCGCGCTCTCGATGATGTCGATGGTGACGGTGTCGACCTTCGTCTTCTTGAAGGCCTTCTTGTTGCGCTGGATGATGGTTGCGGGCATGGGCTCACTTCCTCTTGCCGGCGGCCTTCTTGGGCGCCTTGTAGTTGTCCGGGTAGATCAGGATGCAGCTCGACTTGTCGACGTGGCCGGTGTGCTTCGGCAGGATGACGGTGGTCGAGTCCATCTCCATGACGATCGCGGGGCCGCGCACCTTGTTGCCGGCCTTGAGCTTCGCGCGGTCGTAGACGATGGCGGTGACGTCCTTGCCGTCCATGAACGCCTTCTGCTTGCCGACCACGGCGGCCTTCGGATCGGAGCCGCCGGCCGCGAGCGGCTGGCGCTTGATCTTGATGCCCTGGCCCTGCACCGCGGCGCGCAGCGTGACGAGTTCGTGCTCGAGCGGCAGCGCGAAGGTGAAGAGGCGCTTGTGCTCGTCGTCGAACTTGTCGGCGACGGCCTTGAGGCCCTTCTTCTGGAGCTCGGCGAGGTCGACCTCGACCGTCAGGCGCAGGCCCTGGCCGTGGTAGCGCAGGTCGACCTGGTAGGTGGTGGTGATGTCGGACTTCTTGACGCCCTCGGCCTCGAGGCCCTTGGAGGCGTCCGCCGCCAGCGCCTTGAGGATCTTCTCGATGTCCTTGGCGCTGGTCTCGCTGAACTTGCGGACATAGGTGCGGGCGCGCTCGTCACGCACCGCGGTCGTGGCGTCGCCGAGCGCGCAGAGCACGCCCGGGCCCGGCGGGATGATCGAGGGCCAGGAGCCGAGCAGCCGCGACAGCGCGTTGGCGTGCAGCGGACCTGCGCCGCCGAAGGCGATCAGGGCGTAGTCGCGCGGGTCGTAACCCTGCTCGACCGACACGAGGCGCAGCGCGCCGACCATGTTCTCGTTGACGATGTTGTAGATGCCCTGGGCGGCCTGCTTGGTGCCGAGGCCGAGCGCATCGCCCACCTTCTTGACGGCGGTGTTGGCGAGGTCGCGGTTGAGCACCATGTCGCCGCCGAGCTTCTGCATCTCGGGCAGGTAGCCGAGGACGATGTTGGCGTCGGCGACCGTGGGCTCGGTGCCGCCGCGGTTGTAGGCGGCCGGACCCGGGTCGGCGCCGGCCGACTGCGGACCGACGCGCAGCGCCTTGGTGAGCTCGGGGACGTGGGCGATGGAGCCGCCGCCCGCGCCGACCGTGCGGATGTCGACCGAGGAGGCGCGCACCGTGACGTCGCCGACCGTGGTCTCACGGCGCAGGCGCGGCTGGCCGCCCTGGATGAGCGCCACGTCGGTGGAGGTGCCGCCGACGTCGACGGTGAGCAGGTTGGGGAAACCGGCCTGCACCGCGACCCACAGCGCGCCCGTGACGCCGCCCGCGGGGCCCGACATCAGCAGGTTGACCGGGTACTCGGCCGCGGACGCCGCCGAGGCGAGACCGCCGTCCGAACGCAGGATGTGCAGCTTGACGTCCTTGGCGACCTCGCCGAGCTTGGCCTTGAGGTTGCGGACATAGCGGTCGACGCGCGGGCGGACGTAGGAGTTGGCGACCGTGGTGACGGTGCGCTCGTACTCCTGCATCTCGGGCACGACGTCGGACGAGAGCGACACGGGCATGCCCGGCAGCTCTTCGAGCGCGATCTCGCGCACGCGCTGCTCGTGCTTCGGGTTCGCGAAGGAGTTGATGAGCGAGACGGTGAGCGCCTCGATCTTCTGGGCCTTGAGCGAACGCAGGCTCTTGCGCAGCGCCGCCTCGTCGAGCTCGCGCACGACTTCGCCCTTGGCGCTGACGCGCTCGTCGGCTTCGATGGTGCAGGCGAGCGGCGCCATCGGCAGCGACTTGTTGTAGATGATCCAGCCGCCGAGGCCGCCCGGCACGTAGGAGCGCGCGATCTGCAGCACCTGGCGGTAGCCCTTGGTGGTGACGAGACCGCAGCGCGCGCCCGTGCCGGTGAGCACGGTGTTGGTCGCGACGGTGGTGCCGTGCATCACGTGGTCGATCTGTCTCGGATCGATGCCGGCGCGCTCACAGACGCGCTTGATGCCGTTGAGCACGCCGATGGATTGGTCGGCGGGCGTGGAAGGGACCTTGGCGGACCAGGTCTGGCCCGACTTCTCATGCACCAGCAGCAGGTCGGTGAACGTGCCGCCGACGTCTACACCCAAACGATATGACATGCGCCCCCCTTGGGCTGGAACGAAGCGTGGAAAAACGGAGTATCCGGTCTCGCAGCGCGCCGCGCAATGCACCGACGTCCAACCGCCGGGACGGCGGCCGCCCGCCGGCCCTCGACGAGCAGCCGTTGCGCGGTGAGGCGCCAGAATTGGTTGCCGCTGGACAGGGCGGAGACAAGTTGCGCCTCGC
>RFTM01000333.1 GCA_009923475.1 Gammaproteobacteria bacterium
GGCATCGGGCGCCGGGGCATCGGGCACCGCCTGCACCGGCGCGCGGCTCGCGCCGCGCACATGCAGGGGCCCGTAGGGTTCGGCCTGCACGAGGTCGAGCAGGCCCTCGCGCACCAGCTCGAGGATGGCCATGAACGTGACCGTCACGCCCATGCGGCCCTCCTGCGGCCGGAAGAGGCTCGTGAACTCGACGAAGGACTCGGCGTCCACCGCCGCGAGGATGTCGGTCATGCGCGCGCGGACCGACAGGCGCTCGCGCTGCACGTGGTGGTGCGCGAACATCTGCGAGCGGGCCACCACCTCGCGGAACGCCTCGATCATCTCCTGCAGGGTCACCTTGGGCAGGCTTGAGACGGGGCGGCGGAACTCGGTCGCCGCGCTCGCCACCCAGGTGTCGCGCTCGAGCCGCGGCAGGTGGTCGATGCCCTCGGCCGCCTGCTTGTAGCGCTCGTACTCCTGCAGGCGCCGCACCAGCTCGGCGCGCGGATCGGCCTCCTCGGCGGGCGCGTCGGCCGAGCGCGGCAGCAGCATGCGCGACTTGATCTCGGCCAGGGTCGCGGCCATCACCAGGTACTCGCCGGCGAGCTCGAGCTGCAGGTCCTGCATCAGCTCGATGTAGTTCATGTACTGGCGGGTGATGTCCGCCAAGGGGATGTCGAGGATGTCGAGGTTCTGGCGGCGGATGAGGTACAGCAGCAGGTCGAGCGGCCCCTCGAACGCCTCGAGGAACACCTCGAGCGCCTGAGGCGGGATGTAGAGGTCGCGCGGAAGCTGGGTGAGCGGCTCGCCCTGCACCACGGCGAACGGCATCTCGGCTTGCGTCGGCTCCTCGCCGGCGGGCACGAGGCGCAGGTCGGGTTCGCCCATGCCTCAGTCCCCCCGCAGGTGCATCGCGCGACGCACGTCGTCCAGGGTCTCGCGCGCGGCCTCACGGGCCTTCTCGGCGCCCTCGGTGAGGATGTTGCGCACGAGCTCGGGGTTGTCCTCGTATTCCTGGGCGCGCGCGCGCATCGCGGTGGTGTCGGCCACCACCTTGTCGATGAGCGGCTTCTTGCACTCGAGGCAGCCGATGCCGGCGCTGCGGCAACCGGCCGCGGCCCACTGCCGGGTCGGCTCGTCGGAATAGACCTGGTGCAAGGAGAACACCGGGCACTTGTCCGGGTCGCCGACGTCGGTGCGCCGCGCGCGCGCGGGGTCCGTCTGCATGGTCTTCAGCTTGCGCGCGACCGAATCAGGGTCTTCACGCAGGCCGATGGTGTTGCCGTAGGACTTCGACATCTTGCGGCCGTCGAGCCCGGGCAGCTTGGGCGTCGGCGTCAGCAGCACCTGCGGCTCGGGCAGGATGGCGACGCCCGAACCCTCGAGGTAGCCGAGCAGGCGCTCGCGGTCGGCCACGGTGAGCCGCGTGTTGGCCTGCACCAGCGCGCGCGCTTTATCGAGGGCGGTGGTGTCGCCCGTCTCCTGGAACTTGCGGCGCAGCTCGCGATAGAGGCCGGCCGGCTTGGCCCCGAGTCCGCCGATCGCCTTCTCGGCCTTCTCCTCGAAGCCGGTCTCGCGGCCGAAGATGTGGTTGAAGCGCCGCGCGATCTCGCGCGTGATCTCGACATGCGCCACCTGGTCCTCGCCGACGGGCACCCAGGCCGGCCGGTAGAGCAGGATATCGGCCGATTGCAGCAACGGGTAACCGAGGAAGCCGTAGGTCGCGAGGTCCTTCTCCTGGAGCTCCGCCTGCTGGTCCTTGTAGGTGGGCACGCGCTCCAGCCACGACAGCGGCGTGATCATCGAGAGCAGCAGGTGCAGCTCGGCATGCTCCGGCACGTGGGACTGCACGAACAGGGTCGCGACCCCGGGGTTGAGGCCCGCCGCCAGCCAGTCGATCACCATCTGGTGCGTGAACTCCGGCAGCTGCGAGGTGTCCTCGTAGCCCGTCGTGAGCGCATGCCAGTCGGCCACGAAGAAGAAGCAGGGATACTGGTACTGCAGGTCGACCCAGTTGCGCAGCGCACCGTGGTAGTTGCCGAGGTGCAGTTGGCCGGTGGGGCGCATGCCGGACAGGACGCGGCCGGCGGGGGCTGGAGTGTTCACCGCGCGATTATACCGGGGTCAAAGACCGAAGGGCGCGATGCTGCCCTTGCCCTGCCGGAGGATCACGGGCGGCCGCGATACGAGGTCCACCACCGTGGTCGGCTCGATGCCGCAGGGGCCGCCGTCGAGCAGCATGTCGACGTCGTTGCCGAGCCGCGCCTCGATCTCGTCGGCATCGTTGAGCGGCAGGTCGTCGCCCGGCAGCATCAGGGTCGAGCTCATGATCGGCTCGCCGAGCTCGGCGAGCAGCAACCGCGGCACCTCGTGGTCGGGCATGCGGATGCCGATCGTCCGGCGCTTGTCGTGCTGCACCCGTCGCGGCACCTCGCGGGTGGCCTCCAGCAGGAAGGTATAGGGACCCGGCATGCAGGACTTCAGCAGCCGGAACTGCAGGTTGTCGACCTTGGCGTACTTCGCGACCTCGGCGAGATCGCGGCAGACCAGCGTGAAGTGGTGGTGGCGGTCGGCCTGCCGGATGCGGCGGATGCGCTCGAGCGCGTCCTTGTCGCCGATATGGCAGCCGAGCGCGTAGCAGGAGTCGGTCGGATAGGCGA
>RFTM01000334.1 GCA_009923475.1 Gammaproteobacteria bacterium
TTCTTCGCCAGCGCCTGCGCGGCCTCCCTGTCCATCGCCTTGCCGCTGAGCCTCATCGGCTACTGGCCGATCCTGCCGTTCGCCGGCCTCGAACTCGGCCTGCTCTGGTGGGCGCTGCGCGACAGCCTGGCCCGTCGCCACCACCGGCAGCTCATCACCATCACGGAGCAGGACATCGAGATCGAGGACTGCATCCCGCCCCGGCACGAGCGCGTCGTGTTCCCGCGACACTGGGCACAAGTTAGAATCCGCGGTGGGGGTTCGCCGCTGCAACCGACTCGACTGACCGTCGAATCGCATGGGCGCCGGCACGAGATCGGTCCGTTCCTCAACGAGCAGGAACGGACCAGCCTCGCGCGTCGGCTCCGGCAACTGATCGGGCGCTTCGAAGAATCTCCCCCGCTCTCTCCCGGCGGTCCCGCTTGACGGGCCCGTCGCAGCCCGCGGGCGCAGCGACCTCGATCTTTGGACACACGACTGGACGCACGATGACCCGCAACATCCGCACCGCCCTCGGCACCCTCGCCCCTCTCGCCCTCGCCGCGCTCGCGCCCGTCGCGCGCGCCGACTGGACGAGGCTCAACATGACCGAGGGCGTCACGCCGCTGTCGCGCGACATCCACGCGCTGCACATGACCATCTTCTGGTGGTGCGTCGCGATCGGCGTGGTGGTGTTCGGCTGGATGATCTGGTCGCTCGTGAAGTTCCGCAAATCGCAGGGCGCCAAGCCCGACGTCACCATGACGCACAGCACCAAGGCCGAGATCATCTGGACGGTGATCCCGGTCGGCATCCTGGTGCTGATGGCCGTGCCCGCGGCGCGCACGCTCATCGCCATCGAGGACACCCGCGGCACCGAGCTCAGCATCAAGGTCACGGGCTACCAGTGGAAGTGGCAGTACGACTACCTCGGCGAGGGCGTGAGCTTCTTCTCCTCGCTCGCGCGCTCGAGCGACGAGGCCCGCCAGCTCAAGTCCGGCATCGACCCGAAGAGCGTCCCCGACTACCTGCTCGACGTGGACAACCCGCTGGTCGTCCCCGAGGACACCAAGGTCCGCGTGCTGCTCACGGCGCAGGACGTCATCCACGCCTGGTGGGTGCCCGCCTTCGGCATGAAGAAGGACGCCATCCCGGGCAACGTGAACGAGCTGTGGTTCAAGGTCGACAAGGGCAAGACCGGAATTTACCGCGGTCAATGCGCCGAACTGTGCGGCCGCGATCACGGTTTCATGCCGGTGGTCGTCAAGGTCGTCACCAAGGAGGAATATGCGGCGTGGCTCGCGGAGCGCAAGGCCGCGACGAACCCCTCCGCCGCACCAGCACCTGCTGCCGAAGAGGCCGCGCCGACCGTCGCTGCACTGCCGACTGCGCCGCGAGGCTGAGTCGTCCTTCACAGAATTTAACGTCAAAGATTCCAGCAAGAGAGCACGCAAGATCATGGCAAATACCGCAACCCACGACCACGCGCACGACGCCCACGACCACAAGCCGCAGGGCATCAAGCGCTGGCTCTTCGCCACCAACCACAAGGACATCGGCACGATGTACCTGGTGTTCGCTTGCGTGCTGTTCTTCATGGGCGGCGCGATGGCCCTCGTGATCCGCGCCGAGCTCTTCCAGCCGGGCCTGCAGTTCGTCGACCCGGGCTTCTTCAACTCCATGACCACCATGCACGCGCTGCTGATGATCTTCGGCGCCGTGATGCCGGCCTGGACGGGCCTCGCCAACTGGATGGTGCCGATGCAGGTCGGCGCGCCCGACATGGCGCTGCCGCGCCTCAACAACTTCAGCTTCTGGCTGCTGCCCTTCGCGTTCACGCTGCTGCTGCTGACGCTCTTCATCCCGGGCGGCGCGCCGGCCGGCGGCTGGACGCTCTACCCGCCGCTCTCGCTGCAGGCGGGCGACAGCTTCCCGCTGACCATCTTCGCCATCCACCTCATGGGCATCTCCTCGATCCTCGGCGCCATCAACGTGGTCGTCACGATCATGAACATGCGCGCCCCTGGGATGGGCCTGCTCAACATGCCGCTGTTCTGCTGGACCTGGCTCATCACGGCCTACCTGCTGATCGCGGTGATGCCGGTGCTCGCGGGCGCGGTCACCATGCTGCTCACCGACCACTTCTTCGGCACCGCGTTCTTCACCGCCGCGGGCGGCGGCGACCCGGTGATGTTCCAGCACATCTTCTGGTTCTTCGGCCACCCCGAGGTCTACATCCTCATCCTGCCGGCCTTCGGCGTGGTCTCCGAGATCATCCCGACCTTCTCGCGCAAGCCGCTGTTCGGCTACGAGTCGATGGTCTACGCCACCGCCTCCATCGCCTTCCTGTCGTTCATCGTCTGGGCGCACCACATGTTCACGGTGGGCATGCCGCTCGCCGGCCAGCTGTTCTTCATGCTGTCGACCATGCTGATCGCCGTGCCGACGGGCGTGAAGGTCTTCAACTGGTGCGCCACCATGTGGAAGGGCTCGATCAGCTTCGAGACCCCGATGCTGTTCGCGCTCGCCTTCCTGTTCCTGTTCACGCTGGGCGGGTTCTCCGGCCTGATGCTCGCGATCGTGCCGGCCGACTTCCAGTACCACGACACCTACTTCGTCGTGGCGCACTTCCACTACGTGCTGGTGCCGGGCGC
>RFTM01000335.1 GCA_009923475.1 Gammaproteobacteria bacterium
CGAGGTCGGTCAGCAGCGCGGCCGCGAGGTTCGATGGCGCGAGGTGCAGCGCATGGACCAGGATGCCGCCGCCGACCAGGAACATCGCCACCGTGCCCGCGACGCCGAGGAACTTCATGAGCTTCGGCGCCGCGCCCAGCAGTCCGCGACCGAGGGCGCGCAGCGCGCCGTCGAGGGCGCCGTCGCCGCGCCGCGCCGCGAGGTGCAGGCCCGCATCGTCGAGCTTGACGATGCCGGCGACGATCCCGTAGACGCCGACCGTCATCAGCAGCGCGATCGCGGTGAGCGTGCCGAGCCGCGTGGCGAAGGGCGCCGCGCCCACCACGCCGAGCGTGATGACGATGATCTCGGCCGACAGGATGAAGTCGGTGCGGATCGCGCCCTTGATCTTGTCGCGCTCGAAGGCGACGAGGTCGACCGCGGGGTCGGCCGCCGCCGCGGTCACCGCCGCGCGCGCCGCCGCGTCCTCCTCGGCGGAGTGCAGGAAGCGGTGCGCGACCTTCTCGAAGCCCTCATAACAAAGAAAAAGTCCGCCGAGCACCATCAGCGGGGTCACCGCCCAGGGCGCGAACTGGCTGATGAGCAGCGCCGCCGGGACGAGGATGGCCTTGTTGACCAGCGAACCCTTGGCGACCGCCCAGACCACCGGCAGCTCGCGCTTGGCCTGCACGCCGGCCACCTGCTCGGCGTTGACCGCGAGGTCATCGCCGAGCACGCCCGCGCTCTTCTTGGCGGCGGCCTTGGAGAGCACCGCGACGTCGTCGAGCACCGTCGCGATGTCGTCGAGCAGGGCGAGGAAGCTGGCTCCGGCCACGGCGGCGGCTCAGCGGAACTTGTCGGGGCGCAGCACTTCGACGTCCTGCACCCACATGACGATGGCGTAGTTGGCGTAGTACTTCTCGCGCAGGCGCGCGAGCACGCGCTCGGCGAGCGGCGTGTCGCAGACCACCTCGACGCGGATGTTGGCGCTGTGGCCCCAGTGCGAGGCGCGCACGCCCTTGTCGCCGCGGCCGCGCGCGTCGCTGATGGTCCAGCCGCCGACGCCCAGCGCCTCCAGTTCGCGCTCCAGGTCGCGCTCGAGCGTGGACTCGGTGATGACGGTGACGAGTTTGCGGTGCGATTCGGCGACGCCGGTCATGGGTACCTCAAGCGGGCAGCAGCGATGCGACCAGCCGCTGGTAGAGCGGCAGGCCGACCAATATGTTGAACGGGAAGGTGAGGGCGAGCGAGGCGGTGAGCGACAAGGCCGGGTTGGCCTCGGGCACCGCTTGGCGCATGGCCGCCGGCGCCGCGATGTACGAGGCGCTGGCGGCCAGGGTGGCGAGCAGGATGGCCCCGCCCGGCGACAGGCCCATCAGCGCCGCGAAGCCGATGCCGATCAGCGCGAAGACGGGCGGGGTGAGCAGCGCGAACGCCACCATGAAAAGCCCGTGGCGGCGGAAGCCGCCGAAGTGATCTGCGGCGATCAGGCCCATCTCGAGCAGGAAGATCGCCAAGATGCCCTTGAACAGGTCGAAGAACAGCGGTTTCACGGGCGCCAGGCCCTCGGCCCCGGCCACAGCGCCGATGAAGAGGCCGCCGAGCAGCAGCAGCACGCTGCGGCCGAGCAGCACCTCGTGGGCGACTTCCGCCCAAGGGGTGTCCGAGCGCAGGCCCCGCGCCAGCAGGATGCCGATCACGATGGCGGGGATCTCGAGCAGCACCAGCAACAGCGGCATGGTCGGCTCGTAGGGGATGGCCGCCCGGGTCAGGAAGGCGACGCCCACGGCGAAGGTCGCGACGCTCACCGAGCCGTAGTGGGCGGCGACCGCCGCGGCGTTCACCCGGTCCAGCCTTCCGAGCACCCGCAGGATGAAAAAAGCCAGGAAAGTCAGTAGGATACCGAGCAAGAGGGTCAGCAGCACCTGGGCCAGGAGACCCTCGCCGCCGCGGGCCGCGAGCTCGATGCCGCCCTTCATGCCGATCGACAGCAGCAACAAGGTGCTGACGAACTCGTAGATGGCCGGCGGCAGCCTGAGGTCGGCCTTCAGCGCCCCCGCCAGCAGGCCGAGGCCGAAGAACATCACGATCGGGTCGAGTCCACCGGGCATCCTTTCCCCTCCAGGTCGTCCATCGGGCCTGCCGATGGCCGTTGACACCCCCCGGTCGGCCACTCACAATAGGCGGCTCGTTTCACGCGGAGGGGTACCCAAGCGGCCAACGGGAGCAGACTGTAAATCTGCCGGCTTACGCCTTCGTAGGTTCGAATCCTACCCCCTCCACCAAACGGGCGGGAATCCTCCTCGGGAGGCGGGTGTAGTTCAATGGCAGAACCTCAGCCTTCCAAGCTGATGACGTGGGTTCGATTCCCACTACCCGCTCCAAAAGGTTTTCGGCTCACGTAGCTCAGTCGGTAGAGCACGTCCTTGGTAAGGACGAGGTCACCGGTTCGATTCCGGTCGTGAGCTCCAGTCGATGCAGAACGTTGGTTGATTTGAAGTATCGGTTCCGGGAACACACAAGCATTCAGGAGACCAGGTCGTGTCCAAGGAAAAATTCGAACGCAGCAAGCCGCACGTGAATGTCGGGACCATCGGTCACGTGGACCATGGCAAGACGACGCTGACGGCGGCCCTGAC
>RFTM01000336.1 GCA_009923475.1 Gammaproteobacteria bacterium
CCGGATGTTCGAGAACCTCAGCCAGAAGCTCGCCAAGACCGTCCAGAACCTGCGCGGCAAGGGCCGCATCAGCGAGGAGAACATCTCGGAGACCCTGCGCGAGGTGCGCATGGCGCTCATCGAGGCGGACGTGGCCTTGCCGGTCATCAAGACCTTCATCGAGGGGGTCAAGGCGAAGGCGCAGGGCGCCGAGGTCGCCACCAGCCTCACCCCCGGGCAGGTCTTCGTCTCCATCCTGCACCGCGAGCTGGTCGAGCTCATGGGCGGCCCGCAGGAGGGCTTCGAGCTGCGGGCGCAGCCGCCCTATGTGGTGCTGCTCGCCGGCCTGCAGGGCGCGGGCAAGACCACCACCGCCGCCAAGCTCGCGCGCTGGCTCATCGAGTCCCGCCGCAAGAAGGTGCTGCTCGTCAGCACCGACGTGCGCCGGCCGGCCGCCATCCTGCAGTTGCAGCGGCTCGCCGAACAGGTGGGCGCGGGGTTCCATCCGGCCGACCCGGGCGGCGATCCGGTGGCCATCGCGCGCGACGCCCTCGATGCCGCCCGCACCGGCGTCTACGACGTGCTGATCGTCGACACCGCGGGCCGCCTGCACATCGATGCCGAGCTCATGGACGAGGCGCGCGCCATCGACCAGGCGGTCGGCGCGCATGAGCGCCTGTTCGTGGTCGATGCGATGGCCGGCCAGGATGCGCTGCAGTCGGCGCGCGCGTTCGGCGCGGCGCTCGACCTCACCGGCATCGTGCTCACCAAGGCCGACGGCGATGCGCGCGGCGGCGCGGCGCTCTCGGTGCGGCAGGTCACCGGCAAGCCGATCGTGTTCATGGGCGTCGGCGAGAAGACCGATGCGCTGCAGCCCTTCGACCCTGAACGCATGGCGGGCCGCATCCTCGGCATGGGCGATGTGGTGGCGCTGGTCGAGCAGGTGCAAGGCAAGGTCGATGTGGCCGAGGCCGAGCGCCTCGCCAAGAAAGTCGTCTCGGGCGAGCGCTTCGATTTCTACGACCTGCGCGGCCAGTTGCAGCAGCTGCAGGGCATGGGCGGGCTCGGCGCGCTGATGGACAAGCTGCCCGCGCAGCTCGCGCGCGGCGGCATGCCGGCCGACCAGGGCGATGCGCAGCTGCGCCGCCAGATCGCCATCATCAACTCCATGACCCACCGGGAGCGCCGGCGGCCCGAGATCATCGACGGCTCGCGCCGCCGCCGCATCGCCTCCGGGTCCGGGACCCAGGTCCAGGACGTGAACCGGCTGCTCAAGCAGTTCACCGAGATGCAGCGGATGATGAAGTCCATGAAGGGCGGCAAGCTGCGCCGGATGCTGGGGGCGTTCAAGGGCGGCCTGCCGCCGGGCGGCATGCCCCCCGGGGGTCTGCCGCCGGGCTTCGGGGGGCGGTAGCCGGAGGGCATCAAACCGCTTCCATCAAGTCCCTGATTTCTGTAGACTCCGCGCTCTTTTTCGGCCCTGACCTAAGGACATACCGGGCATATGGTGACGATCCGACTGACGCGCCGCGGCGCGAAGAATTCGCCGTTCTATCACGTGGTGGTGACCGACAGCCGCAAGCGGCAGGGCGGTCTCAGCCTCGAAAACGTGGGCTTTTTCAATCCCGTGGCGCGCAAGAGCGAGCCGCGCCTGAAGCTGGACCTCGCGCGCATCGAATACTGGCTCGGCCAGGGCGCGCAGCAGTCCGACCGCGTGAAGTCGCTGGTCAGCGACTACCGCAAGCAGGCCGCGCAGGCTGCGGCCTGACGGACGGGACCCTGACGGACGGGGCCCTCAGGGACGGGAGATGGGTGGAGTTGGGTCGCCTCGGGCGGCCCCAGGGGCTCAAGGGCTGGATGCACCTCGAGTCCTGGACAGACCCCCCGGCGGCTTTGTTCGACTACCCCGGCTGGCAGCTGCGGACCCCCTCGGGGGCGCGAGCGCCGGCGGCGGTGGCGGACTCCCGGACAGGGTCGGGCGGCTTGACCGTCCGGCTTGAAGGGGTCGAGACACGCGAGCAGGCCGAGCCTTGGGTCGGCTGCCGCATCGAGGTGCCGCGCGAGGCTTTGCCGCCGACGGCACCCGGAGAGCACTACCGGCACGACCTCTTGGGGTTCCGGGTGTGCAACCTCGAGGGCGCCGATTTCGGCGTGCTCGAGCGGTTCGAAGACCTGCCGGCCAGTGCCGTCATGGTCGTGAAGGGCGAGCGCGAGCGCTGGCTGCCGGTGACGGCCCAGCACCTGCGCCAGATCGACCCGGCGGCTCGCCGCATCGTGGTCGATTGGCCCGAGGATTTTTGATGCGCCCGGCGCGGCGCCGCGGAGGTCGACCATGCGCATAGCGGTGGTCACGCTCTTCCCCGGCCTGATGCAGGGCGCGCTCGAGCACGGCGTGCTCGGCCGCGCGCAGGCGCGGGGGCTCGCCGCGGTCGGGTGCGTCGATCCGCGGCAGTTCGCGGCGGACGCGCACCGGACGGTGGACGACCGCCCTTACGGCGGGGGTCCGGGCATGGTGGGCACACCGCCGCCCTGGGCGCAGGCGATAGACGCCGCGCGCGGGCAGGTCGGGCCCGACGCGCCGCGGATCCACCTGTCCGCGCAGGGCGAGCGGTTCGATGAGGACATGGCGCGGC
>RFTM01000337.1 GCA_009923475.1 Gammaproteobacteria bacterium
CCCGGTCGCTCAAGCCCAAGTAGCGGGCCGCGTGTGTGCTCACGCGGGCGCTGGCCTGGGCCACGCTCAGCCCGATGTGCACCAGGTTGTGCAGGGCCTGGTCCATGGTCAGCGCGCTCCCAGCCAAGGTGCCATCGGCCAGCCGCACGCCGCCCGGATGGGTGAGCTCCACGACCTTGCCGTAGCCGCCCTTGATGCCGACGAACGCGACCCTGCCGGCGCCCGCCGCCCGGACCGGCGTGCCGGTCGGCGCCGCATAGTCGACGCCGCGGTGGGCGCGCATGCGGTTGAGGATCGGATGGCGCCGGTAGAGGTTGAAGCCGGAGCTCACCCGCGTGAACTCGAGCGGCGCGCGGAGGAAGGCCTTGCGCAGGCTCTTGCCCTCGGGCGTGTAGTAGTCGGGCTTGCCGCCTGCCGGCGCCCAGCGCACCGCGCGGTAGGCCTCGCCCTGGTTCACGAACTCCACCGCGAGCAGCTCGCCCTCGCCGACCTCGCGCCCGTCGCGGACCAGCACCTCGTGGACCACGCGGAAGGAGTCGCCGGGGCGGATGTCGAGCACGAAGTCGATGTCCCAGCGGAAGATCCCGGCGATGCGCAGCGCCATCGCATCGCTGATGCCGGCCTCGGCGGCGGAGCCGAACAACGATCCCTCGATGGTCGCGCCGGTGGCGCGCAGCCGCGTCTCGAGCGGCTCCGCACGGACCCGCGCCGTGAAGGACCCGTCCGCCTTGCGCTCCGCGACCAGCGTCTCGCTGATGCCGAGCGGGCGCTCGAGGCGCGCCAGCTTGCCGTCCTCGACCCTGAGCAGCAGCCGGTCGTCCGGC
Organism: Gammaproteobacteria bacterium; assembly: GCA_009923475.1. GTDB lineage: Bacteria > Pseudomonadota > Gammaproteobacteria > Steroidobacterales > Steroidobacteraceae > UBA964. Next base: position 825 of record RFTM01000337.1, read on the forward strand.
CGCAGCCGGTCGAGCCGCTGCCGCAGCTCCGGGTCCGCGCGCAGCGCGGCGAGTTCGGCCGTCGTCAGGCCCTGCGCGAGGAAGATGCGTTCCAGCGTGTCGCCGGGGGCGACCTTCACCTCGACATCGCGGACCACGGGGCCGGTGGCCGCCGCCGGCTGCGCCGCGGGCGCCGGTGATGCGTCGCCCGTGGGCGGCGGCGTCCCCGCGCCGCGGCTGCCGCAGGCCGCGAGCAGCACGGCGCAGAGCAGCGCGGCGCAGAGCGGCCCGGCACAGAGCGGCGCGGCGCGGCGCTGCGGAGCGGACCCGCCGGGGCCGCGCGGCATGGCATGCGAAGTCGCGCGTCGCGCGCGGATGGCGTCCGGCATCGTCTACACTTCCCCCGCGCCAGGCGCGCACGAGGGCCAACGCTAGCCGTCCCGGTCGGGGCGGGTCAACCTCGCGCGCAGCAGGCTTCGGCGCCACGCGCACGGGGAACCATCGAGATGACGGACGGAGCGAAGGACGACGGGGCGGGGCAGGGCGGCCGGCAGGCCGATGCCGGCATCGAGGCGCAGCTCGCGGAGTACCGCCGCGGCGCCTCCGAGCTGCTCATCGAGGCGGAGCTGCGCAAGAAGCTGCTGCGCGGCAAGCCGCTGCGCATCAAGGCCGGCTTCGATCCGACCGCGCCCGACCTGCACCTCGGCCACACGGTCCTCATCAACAAGATGCGCGCCTTCCAGCAGCACGGCCACGAGGTCGTGTTCCTGATCGGCGACTTCACGGGCCTGATCGGCGACCCGACCGGCCGCAACGCGACGCGGCCGCGGCTCACGCCCGAGGACGTGCAGGCGAACGCCGTCACCTACCAGCAGCAGATCTTCAAGATCCTCGACCCGGCCCTCACCACCATCGAGTTCAACTCGAAGTGGCTGAGCGGCATGCCGCTGCCGAAGTTCGTCGAGGTCGCCGCGCACTACACCGTGGCGCGCATGCTCGAGCGCGACGACTTCGCCAAGCGCTACAAGGCGGGCCAGCCGATCTCGGTGCACGAGTTCTTCTATCCGCTCGCGCAGGGCTACGACTCCGTCGCGCTGCGCGCCGACGTCGAGCTCGGCGGCACCGACCAGAAGTTCAACCTGCTGGTCGGCCGCCACCTGCAGGAGGCCTACGGCCAGGAGCCGCAGTGCGTGCTGACCATGCCGCTGCTCGAGGGCCTCGACGGCGTCAACAAGATGTCCAAATCTTTGGGCAACTACGTCGGCATCGCCGAGCCCGCGGATCCGCAGTTCGGCAAGCTGATGTCGATCAGCGACGAGCTGATGTGGCGCTACTTCGAGCTGCTGTCTTTCCGGCCCTTGGGCGAGGTCGAGGGCCTGCGCGCCGCCGCGGCGGCGGGCCGCAACCCGCGCGACATCAAGTTCGAGCTGGCGCGCGAGATCGTCGCGCGCTTCCACGGCGCGTCGGCCGCCGAGGCCGCGCAGGCCGCCTTCACGGCCCGTTTCGCCCAGAAGACGCTGCCCACCGACCTGCCGCTGCTGGTCGTGGCCGCCCCGGACGCGGCCGGGCTGGCGCTGGTGGCCGCCTTGAAGGCCTGTGGGCTCGCCGCCAGCAATTCCGAGGCGGTCCGCAAGCTTGCGGAAGGGGCGGTACGGGTGGACGGCGAGCGGGTCCAGGACCGCGAGACCCGCCTGCCGGTCGGCGCGGAGCACATATTGCAGCTGGGCCCCCGCCGGTTCGCCCGCGTCAAGATAGAAAAACCCATATGAATCAACTGGTTGAGTGCGCCGAAAATAAATGGTGACATT
>RFTM01000338.1 GCA_009923475.1 Gammaproteobacteria bacterium
CGCCGGCGCCGACCTGATCGGCAAGCCCTTGCCCTGAGGCCGCGATGCGCGAACTGCGTTGGCGTGGGTTCTGGCTCGCGGCGGGGACGACGCTCGTGCTGCTCATCACCTGGCTCTGCCTGCGGCCCTCGTCGGGCGGTGACCAGTGGTTCCCCTACGCCGACAAGTTCCAGCACGCGGCTGCGTTCCTCGCGCTCGGCGGTCTGCTGCTCGCGCTGGCCGAACGCGCCCGTTACGCCGCCGTCTGCGTCGCGCTGCTCGCCTTCGGCGGCGCCATCGAGGTGGCGCAATACCTGATGCCCTACGGCCGCTCCGCCGAGTGGGCGGACCTCGCGGCCGACGGCCTCGGCATCCTGCTCGCCGCGCTCGCGTCGCTCGCGATCCGCGAGTCCTGGCTGCAGCGCATCGAGCGCTGGATGGGCGCGGGTGGCTGAGCAGACCGCCATGAGCCTCGGGTCGGCCGCGGAGCGCGCGGACGCCGGCCGTCCGCTCGCCGACCGCATGCGTCCGCGCAGCATCGCGGACATCGTCGGCCAACCGCAGGTGCTCGGGTCGGGCAAGCCGCTGCGCGTCGCGCTCGAGACCGGCCGCCTGCACTCGATGGTGCTGTGGGGTCCGCCCGGGTCGGGCAAGACCACGCTCGCGCGTCTCGTCGCGCAGGGGTCGGACGCGCAGTTCATCGCGCTGTCGGCGGTGATGGCCGGCATCAAGGACGTGCGCGCCGCGGTCGAGAAGGCGCAGGCCGAACGCGCCGCCACCGGGCGGCGCACGGTGCTGTTCCTCGATGAGGTGCACCGCTTCAACAAATCCCAGCAGGACACCTTCCTGCCGTACCTCGAGGACGGCACGCTGGTGTTCATCGGCGCGACCACCGAGAACCCGTCCTTCGAGGTGGTGAGCGCGCTGTTGTCGCGCGCCCGCGTCTACGTGCTGCGCGCGCTGCAGCCCTCCGACCTCGCCGAGATCATGCGCCGCGCGCTCGCCGACCGCGAGCGCGGGCTCGGCGGCCGCGGTCCCGGTGGGGCGGACCTGCAGGTCGATGCCGACGCGCTCGGGTTGCTCGCGCGCGCCGCCGACGGCGACGGCCGTCGCGCGCTCAACATGCTCGAGATCGCCGCCGACCTCGCGGTCGACGGCCGTGTCGGCATCGAGCAGGCCGCCGAGATCGCGGGCGGCACGCGCCGCCGCTTCGACAAGGGCGGCGAACAGTTCTACGACCAGATCTCGGCGCTGCACAAGAGCGTGCGCGGCACCGACCCCGACGCCGCGCTCTACTGGTTCTGCCGCATGGTCGACGGCGGCTGCGACCCGGGCTATCTCGCGCGGCGCATCGTGCGCATGGCTGTCGAGGACATCGGCCTCGCCGATCCGCGCGGCCTGCAGCTCGCCATCGATGCCTGGACGGCCTACGACCGGCTCGGCAGCCCCGAGGGCGAGCTCGCGCTCGCGAACGCCGTCGTCTACCTCGCCTGTGCGCCGAAGAGCAACGCCGTGTACGCGGCCTACAACGAGGTCAACGCCGACGTGCGCGAGTACGGCACGCTCGAGGTGCCGATGCCGCTGCGCAACGCGCCGACCTCGCTCATGAAGGACCTCGGCTACGGCAAGGGTTATCGTTACGCCCACGACGAGCCTGATGCCTACGCAGCGGGTGAGCGCTATCTGCCCGAGGGCCTGCCGGATCGCCGCTACTACCGCCCCGTGCCGCGCGGCCTCGAGTTGCGCATCGGCGAGGCCCTTGAGCGCCTGCGCGCCCGTGTGCCGCAGGGCGGTGGCAAGCCGGGCGGCGAGGGCGGTGCCCGATGAACGTCTGGGTGGCGGTCGCGCTCGGCAGCGCCATCGGCGGCATGGCGCGCTACGGCATCTCGCGCCTTTGGCCGTGGGTGCCGGGCGGCTGGCCGATGGCTACAATGACGGTCAACGTGCTCGGCAGTTTCGCCATCGGCCTGCTGTCGGCGGTGTTGGCCGGGCGCGCGGGCGGCGCCGAGACGGCGCGGCTCTTCTGGATGACCGGCGTGCTCGGCGGCTTCACCACCTACTCGGCGTTCGCGCTCGAGACGGTGACTCTGGCGGGAGCGGGCGAGGCGATGCGCGCCGCGGCGTATGTCGCCACCACCGTGCTGGTCTGCCTCGTCGCGGCCTTCGCGGGCCGCGCCCTCGGGATGATCATCACCGGCGACTGACTCGCCGGTCGCACTCTGCAGAACGGAGAACATCGTGCTCGATTCCAAGCAACTGCGCACCGAGACCGAGGCCGTCGCGCGCAACCTCGCGCGGCGCGGCTTCACGCTCGACCTCGACGCCTTCCGCGCCCTCGAAGAGCGGCGCAAGTCCGTGCAGGTCGAGGCGGACCGGCTGCGCGCCGAGCGCAATGCCAACGCCAAGGCCGTGGGCATGGCCAAGGGCAAGGGCGAGGACGCGGCGCCGCTGCTCGCGCGCGGCGAGCAGCTGACGGGCGCGCTCACCGCGGCCGAGGCCGCGCTCAACGCGGTGCAGGCCGAGTCCGATGCCTGGCTCATGGGCCTGCCGAACCTGCTGCATGATTCCGTGCCCGAAGGGCGCGACGAGGCGGCTAATGTGGAGGTGCGCCGCCACGGCGCGCCGGGCTCG
>RFTM01000339.1 GCA_009923475.1 Gammaproteobacteria bacterium
GCGCGCTGGTAGTTGCTCTCGATGACGCGGCGCACTTCCTGGTCGATGGCGTGCGCGGTCTCGTCGGAGACCTGCTTGGTCTGCGTGACCTGGCGGCCGAGGAACACCTCGCCCGACTCCTCGGAGTAGGTCAGCGGCCCGAGCCGGTCCGACAGGCCCCACTTGGTGACCATGTTGCGCGCGAGATCGGTGGCGCGCTCGATGTCGTTGGAGGCGCCGGTGGTGACCGAGTCCGCGCCGAAGATGATCTCCTCGGCGATGCGGCCGCCGAAGAGCGTCGCGATGGCGCTCTCGATGCGGCGCTTGCTCATGGAGTAGCGGTCCTGCTCGGGCAGGAACTGGGTGACGCCGAGCGCCCGGCCGCGGGGGATGATGGTGACCTTGTAGACGGGGTCATGTTCCGGCACCGAGATGCCGACGATGGCGTGACCGGCCTCGTGGTAGGCCGTCATGCGCTTCTCCTGCTCGGTCATGACCATGGAGCGGCGCTCGGCGCCCATCATGATCTTGTCCTTGGCACGCTCGAACTCGTCCATGCCGACGATGCGCTTGTTGGCGCGCGCCGCGAAGAGCGCCGCCTCGTTGACGAGGTTGGCGAGATCGGCGCCCGAGAAACCGGGCGTGCCGCGCGCGATCAGCGCGGGCTTCACGTCGTCGCCGAGCGGCACCTTGCGCATGTGCACCTTGAGGATCTGCTCACGGCCGCGGACATCAGGCAAAGGCACCACGACCTGCCGGTCGAAGCGGCCCGGGCGCAGCAGCGCCGGATCGAGCACGTCCGGGCGGTTGGTGGCGGCGATGACGATGATGCCCTCGTTGCCCTCGAAACCGTCCATCTCGACCAGCAGCTGGTTCAGAGTCTGTTCGCGCTCGTCGTGTCCGCCGCCGAGGCCTGCGCCGCGATGGCGGCCGACCGCGTCGATCTCGTCGATGAAGATGATGCAGGGGGCGTGCTTCTTGGCCTGCTCGAACATGTCGCGCACGCGCGAGGCGCCGACGCCGACGAACATCTCGACGAAGTCGGAGCCGGAGATGGTGAAGAACGGAACCTTGGCCTCGCCCGCGATGGCGCGCGCGAGCAGCGTCTTGCCGGTGCCGGGGCTGCCGACCATCAGCACGCCCTTCGGGATCTTGCCGCCGAGCTTCTGGAACTTGGAGGGGTCCTTGAGGAAGTCGACGATCTCGCCGACCTCGGTCTTGGCCTCATCGACGCCCGCGACGTCGGCGAAGGTGACGTTGACCTGGTCTTCGCTCAGCAGCCGCGCGCGGCTCTTGCCGAAGGACATCGCGCCGCGGCCGGCGCCGCCGCCCTGCATCTGGCGCAGCATCCAGGCGAACACCAGGATGAGCAGAAGCGCCGGGGCGAGCTGCAGCACGAGCTGGGCGAGGAAGTTCGGCTGCTTGGGGGCGCGGCCGATGACCGTGACATCCGCCTTGTCGAGCACGCCGATGAGCGCGGTGTTCGCGGTCTCGGGGTTGTAGAGCTCGAAGGTGGTCTTGTCCTTGCGGGTGCCGGAGATGGTGTCGCCCTGCAGCACGACGGTGTCGATGCGGCCGCTGCGCACCTCGCTGAGGAAGCTCGAGTAGCTGATCTCGGAGGCAGGCGCGGTGCGGGGCACGAACTGGCTGAAAAGCACCAGCACGGCGACCGCGATCAGCGCCCAGACGACGAAGTTCTTCATCAGGTCGTTCATGCCTCACCTCGAGCGGCGTCATCCCTGCGCCGACCTGCCAAACTATACCATCCAACCCCCCGGGGCCAGCGATGGCGGGTGGACGCTACGGCCCAGGACCCGGCGTCCGCGGCGCGGTTCCTCGACCAAGACTTCCCTAGATGAGGTCGCGACCGGTCCGTTTCAAGGCCGTCCGCCGCGGCCCTTGCGACTACAATGCGCGGGTGGACCTCACCGAAAGACAACGCCGCCACCTGCGCGGCCTCGCCCACCCCCTCAAGCCCGTGATCCTCGTAGGCAACGCGGGCATGACCGACGGCGTGGTCGCCGAGACGGCGCGCGCCCTGCACGACCACGAGCTTATCAAGGTGCGCTGGGCCGGAGCCGACCGGGAAGCGCGCGATGCCGGCCTCGAGACGCTGGCCGCCCGCACCGGAAGCACGCTCGTCACCCGCATCGGCCATGTGGCGGTGCTCTACAAGCCCCGTCCCGACCTGCCGCGGATCGTACTGCCGGCCCCGGGCTGAGGCGGCGCGCGGTCAGTACCGGATCGCGACGATCTCGAAGGAGCGCGTGCCGCCCGGCGCGGCGACCTCCACCACGTCGCCCTCGGACTTGCCGATGAGCGCCCGTGCAATGGGTGAGGTCACGGCAATGCGCGCTGCGCGGATGTCCGCTTCGTCCTCGCCGACGATGGTGTAGGTCACGGTCTTTCCGTCGTCTTCACCCTCGAGATCGACGGTCGCGCCGAAGACGACCTTCCCGGTGTTGGTGAGTTGCGCGACGTCGATGATGTCGGCGGTCGACAGTTTCGATTCGAGTTCGGCAATGCGGCCCTCGATGAAACCTTGCTGTTCGCGCGCAGCGTGATACTCGGCGTTCTCCGAGAGATCGCCGTGGCTACGGGCTTCGGCGATCGCCTTGATGACGTTCGG
>RFTM01000340.1 GCA_009923475.1 Gammaproteobacteria bacterium
TTCGCGGCCTTCGGCTTCGCGGCGGGGCTCATGCACTCTCTCGGCATGCGCATCGTCGGCGAGGGCGTCGACAAGGAGCGCGCGTTCGGCATCCGCCTCTTCACGGAACTGGTCCTGATCGCGACGCTGCTGTTCTTCCTGCCGGCCGCGCTGGCGGCGCGCGGCCTCATGGGCGGCGCGCAGATGCTGGCGATGGCCGCGCTCGTCATGGGCCTCTCTGCGTTCCTGCTGCCGCGCGGCCCGGCGGCGGCCGACGCCTCGCAGCAGGCGGACGCCGGGGCGTCAGCGGGCCGCGCCGGCTGGATCGCGCTCGGCATCTTCGTGCTGTTCGCCTGCGGCCAGGTCGCGCTGTGGGTGTTCCTCGAACGCATCGCGCACGACATCGGCGCCGACGCGACGCAGATGGGCCTCTTGTTCTCGGCGCTCAAGGTGGTGGGCGGCCTCAGCGCCGCGCTCGTCGCCGCGCTCGGCGACAAGCTCGGCAACCGCCTGCCGCACCTGCTGGTGTTCTTCGCGCTCTGCATCGGCGTCGCGTTGCTCGCCGCGCGGCCATCCTTCATGGTCTTCGCCTTCGGCGCCTGGATCTGGGAGGCGGCGTTCACCATCGGCTGCGTGTTCCAGACCGCGGCCATCGCCAAGCTCGACCCGGGCAACAAGCTCGTGGTGCTGGTGCCGGCCGCGTTCGCGATCAGCGCCTTCGTGGGTCCCGCCCTCGGCGGACTGCTCGCGGCCACGGGCTTCGCGCCCCTGCTCGCGCTCGCGGTGGCCTGTGCGGCCATCCCGGCGGTCGCATACTGGCTGTTCGCGGGCCGGATGGCCGCGAAAGGCGGCTGACGGGCCCGCGCCCGGGACCGTACCGATGAGCGCCATCTCCGATCCCGACCACGGCCCGCGCGGCTTCGGCGATGCCAACCCGGATTTCGGGCGCGGCGCGCTGCGCCGGGCCGTGCACCTCGTCGCGGCACCGGGCGTGGTGCATGCCGGCGTCGAGGACGCCTACCACTCGTTCCGCATGGCGCTGCGCCACGACGGCAGGACGATCAGCGCGATCGAGCCGCGTTTCCTGCGCGTGCCGCTCACCACCTGCCCCGGCGCCGAAGTGCCGCTGCGGCGGCTCGTCGGCCTCGCGCTCGACACGCCCTGGGCGAAGCTCGCCACCACCGAGGATCCGCGCGCCCACTGCACGCACCTCTTCGACCTCGCCTCGCTCGCCATGGCGCAGGCGCTGCGCGGCGGCGAGCGCCGCTACGAGGTCACGGTACCGGACGAACATCCGGGACCGGTGTGGACCAGCTTGCGGCGCGACGGCGTCGAGATGCTGCGCTGGCAGACCTACAAGGCCCGCATCCTCGCGCCCGCACCGTTCGGGGGAAAGCCGCTGCTGCGCGGTTTCTCGCGTTGGGCGAACGCGGAGCTCTCGGGTGACGACCTCGAGGCGGCGCTCGTGCTGCACAAGGCCTATTTCGTGAGCCGCGCCCGTCCCTGGAACGTCGAGGCCGGCGCCGGCAAGCCGGTCGCGCACCACACCATGATGCGCGGCGCCTGCCACAGCTACTCGGAGCCCGCCATGTCGGTGGCGATCCGCAACCACGGCAACGTCATCGACACCAGCGACCCGGCCGTGCCGCTGGTCGCCGATCTTTGAAGCGGAGGACGGGCCCATGAAGAGACTGTTCGACCTCACCGGACGCGTGGCGCTGGTCACCGGGGCCGGCCAGGGCATGGGCCTCGGCATCGTGCGCGCGCTCGCCACCCAGGGCGCCCGGGTGCTGCTCAACGACTACCACGCCGACCGGGCCACGTCCGCCGCGGCCTCGCTGCGCGAGGCCGGCCTGGAGGTGACGGCGGCGCCCGGCGACATCACCGCCGCGGGCGTGCCGGCGGCGCTGGCCGCGCTCGCCCGCGACACCTACGGCGAGATCGACACGCTGGTGAACAACGCCGGCGTGCCGCTCGGCATGTCGACCTCGCTGCGCACCTTCGAGCACCTCGGCGCCGCGGACTTCGAACGGCAGCTGGACCTCAACTTCCGCGCCGTGGTGGCCCTCTGCCGTGCAGCGCTGCCCGCGATGCGCGCGCGCAAGTTCGGCCGCATCGTCACCATCTCGTCGGAGTCCTGGCGGCTCGGACAGGCGATGGGGCTCACCGACTATGCCGCCGCCAAGGCCGCGACCATCGGCTTCATGCGCAACCTCTGCAAGGAGGTCGGCCCCGACGGCGTCACGGCGAACGTGCTGTCGCTCGGTGCGATGAACAACTACGGCTACGACGAGATCGCGCGCAAGGTGACGGCGGTGGGCCGCGCCGGCACGCCCGAGGATGTCGGCGCGGCGGTGGCCTACCTGGTCTCGGCCGAGGCCAGCTGGATGACGGGGCAGGTGATCCCGCTCAACGGCGGCTCCGCCACGGCGTGACTAGAGCCCGTAGCCGCCCGACACCGACAATCTTTGACCGGTGACGTAGGCCGCGCGGCGCGAGGCGAGGAACACCACGGCGTCGGCGACCTCCTCCGGCCGCCCCCAGCGCTTGAGCGCGAGGCCGGCCTGCACCGCGCGCACCCAGTCGTCGCCGAACACGCCTTGGCGCGAGAGCTCG
>RFTM01000035.1 GCA_009923475.1 Gammaproteobacteria bacterium
GGGGCGCGCATCGCCGTGCCCGGCGATTTCTCCTCGGCGGCGTTCTTCATGGTGGCGGGCAGCATCGCGGGCGCGGGCGAACTCGTGCTCGAGAACGTGGGTCTCAACCCCACCCGCACCGGGCTCCTCGAACTGCTGCTCGCGATGGGCGCGGACATCGCCATCATCGACCGCCGCGACGACGGTCCTGAGCCGGTCGGCACGCTCATCGTTCGACCGGCCCGCCTGCGCGGCATCGAGGTGCCCCCTCACGTGGTGCCGCTCGCCATCGACGAGTTCCCGGTGTTCTTCATCGCCGCGGCCTGCGCCGAGGGGCCGTCGCTGCTGCGCGGCGCCGAAGAGCTGCGAGTCAAGGAAAGCGATCGGCTCGCGGTCATGGCCGAGGGGCTGCGCGCGCTCGGGGTCGAGCACGAACTGCTGCCCGACGGCATGCGGCTCGCGGGGCGCGGCGGCGCGGGGCCGGTGTTCCGCGGCGGCGCCATCGACAGCCACGGCGACCACCGCATCGCCATGTCCTTCGCCGTCGCTTCGCTGCAGGCGGCGGGCGACATCGACATCGCCGACGTCGCCAACGTGGCGACCTCCTTTCCGGGTTTCGCCGAGCTCGCCCGCGGCATCGGTCTGCGCCTGGAGGCCCGCTGAGCATGTCGGGGGTCCCGGTGGTCGCCATCGACGGACCGTCGGGGTCGGGCAAGGGCACGGTCTGCCGCGTCCTCGCCACCCGTCTCGGCTGGCACCTGCTCGACAGCGGGGCCCTGTACCGTCTGACCGCCCTCGCGGGGCGTCGCGCCGGCCTCGGCCCGGAGGACCGGACGGGCCATGCCGCCCTGGCCGGACGCATGGCGGTGGTGTTCGGGGTGGCGCCGGACGGTGGGGAACGCATCACCCTCGACGGTCAGGACGTGACGGCCCTCGTCCGGGCCGAGGAGACGGGGCAGGGGGCGTCCAAGGTCGCGGCCTGGCCCGAGGTCCGCACCGCCCTGATGGGTCGCCAGCGGGCTTTTGCCGAGCCCCCGGGCCTGATCGCCGACGGCCGGGACATGGGCACCGTGGTGTTCACCGAGGCCCCCCTCAAGATCTTCCTCACGGCGAGCGCCGAGGAAAGGGCCCTGCGGCGCTATAAGCAGTTGAAAGACAAGGATTCCGCTGTTAGTCTTGCCGCCCTTTCGCGGGAGATCGCCGAGCGCGACCTGCGGGATTCGACCCGCAGCGTGGCACCGCTCAGGCCTGCGTCCGACGCGTTCGTCATCGATTCCACCGGCGTGGCCGTGGAAGCGATCGTCGGACGGGTGATCGAACTCGGACGCATGCGCGCCCTTTGGCGCTGACCCTCCGAAACCTTCGATCGGCTTTCCAAGGTGGCTTGGCAAGGATGCCGGGCCGTTCGTGCAACCCCCCGCGGCCGCGGAACATGGCCATCGGGACAACCCCGCGGTGCTCCGGCACCGCACGAGAGAGAAGATGACCGAATCATTTGCCCAACTGTTCGAACAGAGCCTGGCCAGCCAGCGCATCCGCCCGGGCCAGATCCTCAGCGGCCTCGTCGTCGACGTCGGCACCGACATGGTGATCGTGAACGTCGGCCTGAAGTCCGAGGCCGTGATCCCCGTCGAGCAGTTCAAGAACGAGCACGGCGAGATCGAGGTCTCCGCCGGCGATATGGTCGAGGTCGCCCTCGACTCGGTCGAGGACGGCACCGGCGAGACCCGCCTGTCGCGCGAGAAGGCGAAGCGCGCCCGCACCTGGACCCGCCTCGAGGAGGCGTTCAACAACGCCGAGATCGTCACCGGCATCATCACCGGCCGCGTCAAGGGCGGTTTCACCGTCGAGATCGAACACGTCCGCGCGTTCCTGCCGGGCTCGCTGGTCGACGTGCGGCCGGTCCGCGACACCGCCTACCTCGAGAACAAGCCGCTCGAGTTCAAGGTCATCAAGCTCGACCAGAAGCGCAACAACGTCGTCGTGTCGCGCCGCGCGGTCGTCGAGCAGGAGTTCTCCGCCGAGCGCAGCGCGCTCATGGACAACCTGCAGGAAGGCTCGGTCGTCAAGGGCACGGTCAAGAACCTCACCGACTACGGCGCCTTCGTCGACCTCGGCGGCATCGACGGCCTGCTGCACATCACCGACATGGCCTGGAAGCGCGTCAAGCATCCCGCCGAGGTCGTCAAGGTCGGCGACGAGGTCGATGTGCGCATCCTCAAGTTCGACCGCGAGCGTTCGCGCGTCAGCCTCGGCCTCAAGCAGCTGGGCGCCGATCCCTGGGAGAACATCGCCCGCCGCTATCCGCCCAACACCCGCGTGTTCGGCAAGGTCACGAACATCGCCGACTACGGCGCGTTCGTCGAGATCGAGGACGGCGTCGAGGGCCTGGTCCACGTCTCCGAGATGGACTGGACCAACAAGAACGTCAACCCCTCCAAGGTCGTGCAGACCGGCCAGGAGGTCGAGGTCATGGTGCTCGACTGCGACGAGGAGCGCCGGCGCATCAGCCTCGGCCTCAAGCAGTGCGCGGCCAACCCGTGGCGCGAGTTCTCCGAGAACCACAACCGCGGCGACAAGGTCTCGGGCCAGATCAAGTCGATCACCGACTTCGGCATCTTCATCGGCCTGCCGGGCAACATCGACGGCCTCGTGCACCTCTCTGACATCTCCTGGGACGTCGCCGGCGAAGAGGCCGTGCGCAGCTTCCAGAAGGGCCAGACGGTGGAGGCCATGGTCCTCGCCATCGACCCCGAGCGCGAGCGCATCAGCCTCGGAATCAAGCAGCTCGCGAAGGACCCCTTCGCCGGCTACATCTCCGAGAACCCGAAGGGCAGCATCGTCCGCGGCGTCGTCAAGGAAGTGGACGCGCGCGGCGCGGTCATCGACCTCGGCAACGGCATCGAGGGCCAGCTGCGCGCCTCGGACATCGGTCGCGACCGGGTCGAGGACGCGCGCCAGTTCCTGAGCGTGGGCGACGAGGTCGAGGCCAAGTTCATGGGCGTCGACCGCAAGACCCGCAGCATCTCGCTCTCCATCAAGGCCAAGGAGGCCCACGAGGAGGCGGAGGCGATGCAGAGCTACCGCTCGGAGCAGGGACCGGCCACCGCCGGCACCAGCCTCGGCGAACTGCTCAAGGCGCAGATCCGCTCGGACGCCGACAAGGGTTGAACCCCGGGCGCCGCGTCCCCGTGAGGGGGCGCGGCGCGCCGTCGGCGATGCAGTCCTGAGCGCACGGGGCACGGCATGACGAAATCCGAACTGATCGAGCTCATCACCGCCAAGCAGAAGCACCTGCCGGCGAAGGACATCGAGCTCGCGCTCAAGCAGATGCTCGAGATCATGAGCGACGCGCTGGCCGCCGGCGAGCGCATCGAGATCCGCGGCTTCGGCAGCTTCTCCTTGCATTTCCGCCCGCCGCGCCAGGGGCGCAACCCCAAGACCGGCGAGGCCGTCGCGCTCTCCGGCAAGCACGTCCCGCACTTCAAGCCCGGCAAGGACCTGCGCGAGCGCGTCAACGCCGGCATCGCGCAGCCCATCCGCGACTGAGCGGCGCGTCCGCGCCGCGTTTCTGCACGGACGCACCCGTTTCGGACATCGCGCCGCCCGCGGCGCTCGCCTAGCCTTCGTCCTCCATCCAGGAGGTCAGGCATGCATCCCGTCACGCTCGTCGCCGCGCTCCTGTTGTTGACGGCGTCCGCTCCGTCCGTGCGCGCCGCGCCGGCCGCGCCGGCGCCTGCGGGCAGCGCCACCGTCATCGACCTCAACAGCGCCGATGTCGCCACCCTGTCGCAGGGCCTGCGGGGCATCGGCGAGGCCAAGGCCCGCGCCATCGTCGAGCATCGTCGTCGGCACGGGCCCTTCAGGTCGGTCGACGAGCTCGCGCTCGTCAAAGGCATCGGCCCCAAGACCGTGGAGCGCAACCGCGCCCGGCTGCGCGTCGGCGGCGGCCCGTCGGTCGCCGTGACGGGCGAGGCGCCGCGTCGTCCCCCGGCGCCCTCGGGCGCGTGGGCCGCGGAGGCGACGCCCGTCATCATCGAGGGCATGCCGCGCGACGATTGATTTATCATCCCCGTCCATGGCGAAGCGATCTCCCATCCAGACGGCGGTGTTCCCGGTCGCCGGTCGAGGCACACGGTTCCTGCCGGCCACCAAGGCGAGCCCCAAGGAGATGCTGCCGGTCGTCGACAAGCCGCTCATCCAGTACGCCGTGGAAGAGGCGCTGGCCGCGGGCGCGCGGCGGCTGGTGTTCATCACCGGCGCCGCGAAGCGCGCCATCGAGGACCACTTCGATTCCGACCAGGAGCTCGAGCAGCTGCTCGAGAAACAGGGCAAGTCCGACCTGCTGCGGCAGCTGCACAGCGTGCTGCCGAGCTACGCCACCTGCATCTACATCCGCCAGCCCGCGCCGCTCGGACTCGGCCATGCGGTGCTCTGCGCGCGTCCGGCGGTCGGCGATGAACCGTTCTACGTTCACCTCGCCGACGACCTGATCGACGCGCGCGAGCCCGTGCTCTCGCAGATGGCCGCGGTCTACGCCGGTCATCGTGCGAGCGTGATCGGCTGCCAGGTCGTGCCGCGCTCGGAGACCGGCAAGTACGGCATCGTCGCGACCCGGGGGCGGGGTGACACTCGCCGCATCCACGCCATCGTCGAGAAGCCGCGGCCGTCCGCGGCGCCCTCGACGCTCGCGGTGGTCGGACGCTACCTGCTCACGCCCGCGATCTTCGAGCACCTCGAACGCATCGGGCGCGGCGCGGGCGGCGAGATCCAGCTCACCGACGGCATCGCCCGCCTGCTCGGCGAAGAGGCCGTGTACGCGCACCGGTTCGAGGGCAAGCGCTACGACTGCGGCAGCAAGCTCGGTTACCTGCAGGCGACGGTGGATTACGCGCTCGCCCACCCGGAGCTCGGCGGCGAGTTCCGCGCGCACCTGCGCCGGGTGGTCGCGCGCGGCCGCGCGGGCGGTCAGGGACGGCCGAGGAAGAGGTAGTACGCCCGGCGTCCGCCCTCTCCGAAGCCCATGGCGAGATAGAGCGGTCCGAGCGCGGTGTCGGCGGCGAGGAACACCGACCCGCCGGTGATCCAGCGGTCCTCCACGGCGATGCGTGTCACGCGCGGCGAGATGGAGTTCAGCTGCTCGTGCGCCTTGCCGGCCTCGAGCGAGCCGCCCACATAGAACGCCTTGGCCGCCGCGCCGCCGCCCGCCAGCTGGTAGGCGTACACCGAGCGCGCGAACGCGACGCCGTTGGCGAGCACCTGGCGCTCGGCGAAGCCGGAGATGTTCTGGAACCCGCCGAGCGCGAAGGACTCGACCAGCGGCAGGTCGCCGCCGAAGGCGGTGCCGTAGCGCGCCGCCAGCGACAGGCTGTGGCGGTCGCGCCCGAAGGCCTGCTGCAGCTCGATGCTGCCCTTGCGGTAGTCGATGTCGTCGGCGAAGGCCTCGAAGCTCTGCTCGAGGGCGGCCGTCGCGTAAAGGCCGCTGCGCGGGAATTCCCAGTCGTCGAGCCGGTCGATGGTGTAGCGCAACAGACCGACGTTGGCGGCCCCGTTCCGGTCGCCGAGGTCGAGGCCGGTGTCGCGGCGCTGGTCATACCAGGAACGCTGCAGGCCCAACTGCACTTCCGCGTCCGTGAAGTAGCGGCTGCGCATCCCGATGCCGGCGCGCAGCACCGAGTTGCGGTAGGTGGCCGCGGCGTCCTGGTCGATGAACAGCGTGTCGATGCGGCGGCGCGCGTCGACGTAGGCGCTGCCGAGCCAACGCCGCGCGAGGTCCACCGGTTGCAGCAGCTCGGTGCGCACGCCCATCAGGTCGCCGAGCGCCACGGAGCTGCGCCACTCCAGCCCCTTGCGGTTGAGCCAGGTCGCGCGCAGGTCGCCGACCAGGCTGAAGCCGCTGTTGCCCTCGAGGTTGGTGCTGAGCGAGGTGCCGAAGCGCAGGTAGTTGGGACCCCATGACTTCTCGCGCGGTTCGATGATCACCGTGTCCGCGCCCTCCCGCGGCTCGGTGCGCAGCGTCACCTGCTGGAAGTCGTCCGTGGCGTAGAGCGCCTCGACCGCGTCCTCGACCAGGTGCTCGGGCCTCGAGACGGCCTGCACCGCGGCGAACACGGCCTGCACGCTCTGCGGATCGACGGACTTGAGGCCGTCGGTCTCGACCACCACGGACGCCGGCGCGGCCGTGTCCGCGACCCGCGGCGGCAGCTTGGCGGCGTGCCAAGCCCGCCACTCGGCCTCCGGCACCGCGTAGGCCGCCAAGCGGCCGGCGACCTTGCGCGCGGCGCGTTCGCCGATCACGACCGTCGTCCAGGCCTCCTTGAAGTTGGCGGCGCTGTAATCGCCGAGCTCCGGGGTGATCAGCAGGTCTGCGGGGCCGAGCTGCGCCAGCGAGGCGTTGACGTTCTGGTCGGTCAGGATGTTGATCATCTGCGCGGTGACGCCGACCAGCGACTGCACCTGCTCGCGGGGCATCAGCGTGGTGCCGAGGTTCACCGCGATCACGCGCTCCGCGCCGAGACCGCGGGCGATGTCGACGCCGAGGTTGCGCACCAGGCCGCCGTCGACCAGCAGCCGTCCGTCGATCTCCTGCGGCGCGAACGCGCCCGGCACGGACATGCTGGCGCGCACCGCGGCGTTCAGGCTGCCCTTGTCGATGACCACCATCTGGCCGGTGGCGATGTCGGTGGCGATGGCGCGGTAGGGCACGGGCAGCTCGTCGAAGGACGCGCGGGTGACCGGCGGACCGAGCAGGCGTTGCAGGAAGCCCTCGAGCTGCTGCCCGATGACGGCTCCCCCGGGCAACAGCGCGCCCTGCTTGCCGATGCCGATCTCGGCGCCGATCGCCCGCTCGCGCTCGAGCTCCTTGCTGCGCCAGGACCGGCGGGGGCGGGGCGGCTGGTCGCCGAGCACCACGTCCCAATCGGCGGTCTTGAGCGCTTCCTCCATCTGGGCGGTCGAGGTGCCGGAGACCCAGGCCGCCCCGACGATCGAGCCCATGCTCGTGCCGACCACGCAGTCGATCGGCACGCGCATCTCCTCGAGCACCTTGAGCACGCCGACATGCGCGGCGCCGCGCGCACCGCCGCCGCTCAGCACGAGGCAGGTCTTGGGGCGCACCGCGGGCGCGCCGTTCCCGGCCAAGGCGGGGCCCGCAGGCGCCAGCGCGAGCAGGGCGAGCAGGACGCCCGTCATGGCGGGTGCATGGGTGGGAATGCGCATGCGTGGGATGCTATCGTTTCCGGGTGTCCGCGACGATCCCGATCGCGAAGGAGTGCTGCCTTGCCGATGTTGCCCTACGAATCCCCCTGGATGGACGATGACCTGCAGACCTTCCGCGAGACCGTCGCCCGTTTCGTCGAGACCGAGATGGTGCCGAACGACGCCAAGTGGCGGGCCCAGCACGGCGTCGGCAAGGAGATCTGGCGCAAAGCCGGCGAGATGGGCCTCTTGTGCCTCGACCTGCCCGCCGAATACGGCTGTGGCGGCGGCGACTTCCGCCACGAGGCGGTGCTCTACGAAGAGCTGTCGCGCCGGGGCCTCTCGGGCTTCGGCCAGGGCGTGCACAGCATCTGCGCGCACTACGTCAACAACTACGGCACCGAGGCGCAGAAGCGGCGCTGGCTGCCGCGCCTCGCCAAGGGCGAGCTGATCGGCGCGATCGCCATGACCGAGCCCGGCGCCGGCTCCGACCTGCAGGGCATCCGCACCCGCGCCGTGCTCGAGGGCGACCACTACCGCATCAACGGCTCCAAGATCTTCATCACCAACGGCGGCCAGGCGTCGCTGCTGATGCTGGTCACGCGCACCAGCACCGAGGACCGCAAGCGCGGCCTGTCGCTGATCATGGTCGAGACCGAGGGCCTGCCCGGGTACCGGGTCGGACGCGTGCTCGACAAGATGGGCATGCCGGCGCAGGACACCGCGGAGCTCTTCTTCGAGGACGTGCGCGTGCCGGCCGACTGCCGGCTCGGCGCCGAGGAGGGCCTCGGCATGTACCAGCTGATGGGCGACCTGCCGTACGAGCGGCTCATCATCGCGCTCTGCGGCGTCGGCGCCATGGAAGGCGCGCTCGCCGAGACCTCGAAGTACGTCAAGGAGCGCAAGGCCTTCGGCCAGGTGATCGGCCAGATGCAGCACCTGCGCTTCAAGCTCGCCGAGTGCGCGACCGTCACGCGCGTGGCGCGGGTGTTCGTCGACGACTGCATCATGAAGCTGATGCAGGGCAAGCTCGACACCGAGACCGCCTCGATGGCCAAGTACTGGGTCACCGACATGCAGCAGCAGGTCATCGACGAGTGCGTGCAGCTGCACGGCGGCTACGGCTACATGAACGAGTACCTCGTCTGCCGCATGTTCGCCGACACGCGCGTGCAGCGCATCTACGGCGGCACCAACGAGATCATGAAAGAGCTGATCTCGCGGTCGGTCTGAGGTCCGTGCCTTGAGGGCAGGGGTCGTCGCGGTGGCGCTCGGGGCGGCTGCGCTCGCCGGCGGCGGCTTCGTGCTGTCGCGTTTCATCGACCGCGACGCGCGCGAGGTGCGCAGCACCCTCGTCGCGCCCGAGAAGCCCGTCGTCATGCGGACCAAGGGCGGGCTGCTCGAGGTGGCCACCGTGCGTGCGCTGGAACGCTTCACCCGCGAGGACTCCCGCGACTTCTGGGGCATCGACCTCGGCACCACGGTGTCGCAGATCCAGGTGCCGGTGACCTACCGCTTCCACATCGAGATGGCCCGCGAGTGGCCGATCGAGCTGCGGGGGCGCACCGCCATCGCCCGGGCGCCGGCCATCAAGCCGTCGCTGCCGGTGGCCTTCGACACCACGGCCATGGAGAAGTACACGCGCGCGGGCTGGGCGCGCTTCAACAAGGAGGAGAACCTCGAGGCCCTCGAGCGCTCCATGACCTCGACGCTCGCGGAGCGGGCCGCCGGGGACGCCTACCGCGGCCTCGCCGAGGACGCTGCGCGGCGCACCATCGCCGAGTTCGTCACCACCTGGCTCCTCAAGGAGACCGACTGGAAGCGCGACCCCCTGCACAAGGTGGTCGTCCTGTTCCCGGGCGAAAAACCGCCGCCGCTGCCATAATCGCCGCAGCGGGGGTGGCCCCGCGGACCGCCCGCAAAAGGAGTTGCGCATGGCCCTCGACCTCGTGCCCACCGGCAAGGACGTCCCGAACGACGTCAACGTCATCATCGAGATCCCCAAGGACGCCGAGCCCGTCAAGTACGAGGTGGACAAGGCGACCGGCGCGATCTTCGTGGACCGCATCCTGTCCACGCCGATGCGCTACCCCTGCAACTACGGCTACATCCCGCACACCCTTTGCGGCGATGGCGACCCTGCGGACGTGCTCGTCATCCTGCCGCTGCCGTTGGTGCCCGGTTCGGTGATCCGTTGCCGCCCGGTCGGCGTGATGATGATGCAGGACGAGGCGGGGTCGGACGAGAAGCTGCTCGCGGTGCCCGTCGACAAGGTCTTCAACGGCTACAGCCACGTCCAGGACATCGGCCAGGTGTCCAAGCATTGGCTGGAGCGCATCGGGCACTTCTTCCAGCACTACAAGGACCTCGAACCCGGCAAGTGGGTCAAGCTCAGCGGCTGGGGCGATGCCGCGCAGGCCCGCCGGATCGTCGAGGAGGCGGTGTCGAGGTTCAACGCCTCCGAGGACAAGCCGCATTTCTGACCCTGGGGGTCAGTAGGCGGCACCGGGCGTCCAGCCGGTGGAACCGCGCGCATTGCTTGCCGCGCCATGCGTTGCCCAAGATAGCGGCATCGATCCACACTTTTCGGGTGACCCCATGAGCAAGCATCACATCGGCGTGCAGATGAAGGTCCAGGACGGCAACGAGAAGGCCTACCTCGAGTGGTTGGCCGATGACGCGCCGGTGCTGGCCAAGGTGTTCGGCCGGGTGGGCATCCACTCGAAGACCGTGCTCATGAACGGCTCGCACATCATCGCGCACTACGGCGCCGATACGCCGACCGCCGTGGGCGAGGCGTTCCAGACGCCCGAGGCGGTCGCGATGTTGACGGGGCGCCTGGGTGCGCTGCTCGATCCGTCGTTCGCGCCGATCTTCTACGGCGAGGAGCTGCGCTGGACCAAGGCGGTGCCGGGGCCGTTGCAGCGCGCGGCGATCGCGCTCGACCTGAAGCCCGGGCAGGAAGCCAACTACCTGGACTGGGTCCGCAACCGGGCCAAGGCGCAGTTCAACGACCTTTGGGGCCGCTTCGACATCGGCACGAAGGAAGTGCTGGTGAGCGGCTCGAACGTCATCTCGTTCTACGAGATCAGGGACCCGTCGCGCATCCTGCCGAGCTTCGGCGAGCCCGAGGCCATCGCGGCCATGCAGTCCGACCTCGGCGCGATGCTGGACATCGCCGCCGACAAGCCGCCGGCGTTCTTCAGCGAGGCTTTCCACTGGCACGACTGAACGTCGTGCCGGCGGTCCACCGCGG
>RFTM01000341.1 GCA_009923475.1 Gammaproteobacteria bacterium
TTGCCGGCGACCAGACCACGACGGGCAGTGCTCATGCGCGCGCCTCCGCTTCCACGACGGCTGCGAGTTCGCGGGCGGCGGCCTCCGCCTCCTCGCGTTCGTCGGCCTCCACCATCACCCGGATCACGGGTTCGGTCCCTGACGCGCGCAGCACGATGCGGCCGCGGTCCGCGAGACGGGCCTCGATGGCCGTGCGGGCGGCGACGATCGCGGGCCGCGACTCGGGGTCGAAGCGCGCGGCGACCTTCACCTTGACCTGCTGCTGGGGCAGCAACTCGAGGCCCGCGACCAGTTCGGCGAGCGGCCGACCGGTCTGGCGCATCACCGCCAGTACCTGCAGCGCCGCCACCATCGCGTCGCCGGTGGTCGCATGGTCGAGCGTGAGCAGGTGACCGGAGGTCTCGCCGCCCAGCACCCCGCCCTGCTCGCGCAGCATCTCGAGGACGTAACGGTCGCCGACCTTGGCGCGTCGGAAGCCGATGCCCTTGGCCTGCAGCGCGCGCTCGAGCCCGAGGTTGGTCATGAGCGTGCCCACCACCGGGCCTTGCAGCGTGCCCGCCGCGTGTTTCGCCATCGCGATGACATAGAGCAGCTGGTCGCCGTCGACCTTGCGGCCGAGGTGGTCGACCATCACCAGGCGGTCGCCGTCGCCGTCGAGCGCGATGCCGACGTCGGCGCGTACGCCGGTGACGGTCAGCTGCAGCAGCTCCGGCGCCATCGCACCGCAGCCGACGTTGATGTTGCGGCCGTTCGGCGAGCAGCCGATCGGCACGATCTCGGCGCCGAGGTCGGTGAGGATGCGCGGCGCGACCTTATAGGCGGCGCCGTGCGCGCAGTCGATGACGATCTTCATGCCCTGCAGGCTGACGTCCGCCGGCACGGTCGCCATGCAGAACTCCTGGTAGGCGCGACGGGTCTTGTCGACGCGGATGACCCGCCCGAGGGCGTTCGATTCGAGGGTGAGCGTACCGCGCTCGAGCTCGGCCTCGATGCGCAGCTCGTCCTCGTCGGAGAGCTTGCCGCCCGCCGCATCGAAGAACTTGATGCCGTTGTCCTCGTAGAGGTTGTGCGAGGCGCTGATGACGACGCCGAAGCGGCAGCCGTAGTGCCGCGTCATGAACGCGACCCCGGGCGTGGGCAGCGGCCCGATCATCATCACGTCCATGCCGCCGGCGACGAAGCCGGCCTCCAGGGCCGCCTCGAACATGTATCCCGACAGGCGCGTGTCCTTGCCGATGAGCACCTTGCCGCCGCCCGGCGCGAGCGCGCGCGCGGCGGCGCTCGCGAGGCGCAGCACGAAATCGACGGTCAAGGGCGGTTCGCCCACCTTGCCGCGCACGCCATCGGTGCCGAAATACTTCCTGGACACGCCTCAAGCCTCCTCGGCCGGAGCGGCGCCGCGGAAGGTCTGCCAGACCTTCAGCGCATCGACCGTCTCGGCGACGTCGTGGGTGCGGATGATACGCGCTCCGCCCTCCAGCGCGGCGATCGCGAGCGCGAGGCCGCCCGCGAGGCGCTCCCCTACCGGTCGGCCGGTCAGGGCGCCGATCATCGACTTGCGCGACAGCCCGGCGAGCAGCGGCAGGCCGCCGGCGAGCGCGGCCACGCGCGGCAAGCCGCGCAGCAAGGCGAGGTTGTGCGCCAGTGTCTTGCCGAATCCGAACCCCGGGTCGACGACGAGCCGGTCGCGGGCGATGCCGGCCGCGACACAGGCGGCGACCCGAGCGGCGAGGAAGGCGCCCACCTCGGCCACCGGATCGTCGTAGCGGGGAGCGCGCTGCATCGACTCGGGGTCGCCCTGCATGTGCATCAGGCAGACCGCGGCATCGCCGGCGGCGACGGCCTCCAGGGCACCCGGCAGGGCCAGCGCGCGCACGTCGTTGACGAGGTGCACACCCGCCTCGAGGCAGGGGGTGATGACCTCGGGCTTGCTGCTATCGAGCGAGACGAGCGCGCCGCGGGCCACCAGGGCGCGCACCACCGGCAGCACCCGACGCAGTTCCTCGTCGGCGCTGACCGGGGCCGCACCAGGACGCGTCGATTCGCCGCCGACGTCGATGAACACCGCGCCCGCCGCCGACATCACATCGGCCGCGCGCAGCGCATCGTCGAGGAGATAGTTGCGGCCGCCGTCGGAGAAGGAGTCGGGCGTGACGTTGAGCACGCCCATCACCGCGGGCCCGGCGAGGTCGAGCCGGCGGCCGCCGGCCAGGGTCAGCGTGGTCATGGAGACGGTCCGGGCCGCATCGGCGCGCCTCGCGCGCGTCGGGGTCGACGGCGCGAGCGCGAGGTCAGCCGGCGCTGCCCTCGCCCGCTGCCGGCCCGATGCCCGGCGACGGACGCGGACCCGCACCCGCGGGGCCCGACGGACCGCCGCTCGGCACCGACTCGTCCCAACCGGCGGGCGGGGTCGGCGGCCGGCCGGCCATGATGTCCTTGATCTGCGAATCGTCGATGGTCTCGAACTTGATCAAGGCCTCGGCCATGGCGTGCAGCTTGTCGAGGTGGGTCTCGAGGATGCCGCGAGCGCGCTGGTAGTTGCTCTCGATGACGCGACGGACTTCCTGGTCGATGGCGTGCGCGGTCTCGTCGGA
>RFTM01000342.1 GCA_009923475.1 Gammaproteobacteria bacterium
GACGGCAAGATCGCCGCCATCGGCAAGGGCCTCGCCGCCGCGCCAGGCACGCGCGTCATCGACGGGCGGGGCAAGTGGGTGACGCCGGGCATCATCGACATCCACTCGCACCTCGGCGTATATCCCTCGCCCGCGGTCGATGCGCATTCGGACGGCAACGAGGCGACCTCGCCCAACACCGCGAACGTCTGGGCCGAGCATTCGATCTGGCCGGAAGACCCCGGTTTCGAGGCCGCGCTCGAGGGCGGCATCACCACGCTGCACGTCCTGCCCGGTTCGGCGAACCTGTTCGGCGGCCGCTCGGTGACGCTCAAGAACGTGCACTCCGTGACCTACCAGGGCATGAAGTTCCCGGGCGCCCCGCAGGGCCTGAAGATGGCCTGCGGCGAGAACCCGAAGCGCGCCTACGGCAACCGCCGCACCCTGCCCTCGACCCGCATGGGCAACGTGGCATCGTGGCGCCAGAGCTGGGCCGAAGCGAGCGAATACAAGCGCGATTGGGAGCAATACGAGGCGCGGCGCGCCTCGGGCGCCAAGGACCTGCGCGCGCCGAAGCGCGACCTGCGCATGGAGACGATGGCGGCGGTGCTGCGCGGCGAGATCCTCGTGCAGAACCACTGCTACCGCGCCGACGAGATGGCCATCGTCCTCGACATGGCCAAAGAATTCGGCTACAAGGTCACGACCTTCCACCACGCCACCGAGGCCTACAAGATCGCCGACCTGCTCGCCGAGAACGGCGTGTGCGCGGCGGTATGGGCGGATTGGTGGGGCTTCAAGATGGAGTCCTACGACGCCATCCCCGAGAACATGGTGCTCGTCGACGCCGCCAAGGGCGGTTGCGCCATCGTGCACTCCGACTCCGACGAGGGCATCCAGCGCCTCAACCAGGAAGCGGGCAAGGGCATCGCCTCGGCGGCGCGCGCCGGCATCACGATCAGGCCCGAGCACGCGATCCGTTGGCTGACGCAGAACCCGGCGCGGGCGCTCGGCATCGCCGACAAGACCGGCACTCTACAGGTCGGCAAGGGCGCCGACCTCGTGGTCTGGAACCGCGACCCCTTCAGCGTCTACGCGCTCACGCAGCAGGTGTTCATCGACGGCGCGCTGCGCTTCGACCGCACGGCGCGTCGCGCACAGCCCGAATCCGACTTCATGCTCGGCCAGCCGGCCGCCCCGGGGGTGTCGCCATGATCCGCCCGCGTTCCATCGCGGCGCGCTCCGTCGCGGCGCGAGTCGTCGCCCTCGCCGCGCTCGCGGCCATCGCCTTCCCGGCGGCCCGCGCCGACGACCTGCTCATCCGCAACGCCACGGTGCACACCGGGGCTGCCGGCGCCGCGCCGCAGGCCGGCACCGACATCCTCGTGAAGGACGGCAAGATCGCCGCCATCGGCAAGGGCCTCGCCGCGCCCGCGGGCGCGCGCGTGGTCGATGCCGCAGGCCGGCCGGTGACGCCGGGCGTGTTCGGCGGCCTCACGCGCATCGGCCTCGAGGAGATCGGGCTCGACAGCGCCAACGGCGACTACGCGCAGCGTCTCGGCCAGATGCGCCCCGAGTTCGACGTGACGCAGGCCTGGAACCCCGACGCGCCGTCGCTGGTGGTCCACCGCAACGACGGCATCACCTTCACGGTGCTGACGCCGGGCACGGCGCAGGGCGGCAGCATCGTCGCCGGACAAGGCGGACCCGCGAGCCTCGCCGGCCGCGAGGCGCTCGCGCCGCGCGCGATGTTCATCGACCTCGGCGGCGATGCCAACGACCTCTCGGGCGGCAGCCGTGCCGCGCAGTTCATGCTGCTGCGGCAAGCCCTGGTGGAAGCGCGTGCGCCGAACCTCGTGATGGTGCACGACGACCGGCTGCTGTCGCCCTCGGGGCGCCAGGTGCTGCTCGAGTTCCTGAAGGGCGGCGGCGTGTTCGTGTTCGACGTCGACCGCGCGGTCGACATCCGCCGCACCATCGAGTTCGTGCAGGCCGAGAAGCTGCGCGCCGTGATCCGCGGCGGCGCCGAGGCCTGGCGCGTGGCGCCGGAACTCGCCGCGGCGCGCATCCCGGTGTTCCTCGATCCGCTCGACAACCTGCCCGGCAGCTTCGACACCGTCGGTGCGACCATGTACAACGCCGCGCGGCTCAACGCGGCCGGAGTCACCGTCGGCGTCGCCATGCGCAGCCCCAACATCGACGACGCGGGCAAGATGCGCCAGGCCGCGGGCAACGCCGTGGCGCACGGGCTGCCGTGGGCCGCGGCGTTCGCGGCCATCACGCGCATCCCCGCCGAGATCTTCGGCGTCGGCGACCGCTTCGGCACGCTCGCGCCGGGGCGTGTGGCCGACCTCGTGCTGTGGTCGGGCGATCCGCTCGAGGTGAGCACCGTCGCCGAGCTCGTGGTCGCCGACGGACAGCTGCAGTCGGGCGTGTCGCGCCACAGGCTGCTGCGCGACCGCTACCTCGAGCGCGTGCGCCGGGGCGAGGCGCGCTGAGGCGCCACCGGGGCGCGGGACACAAGAGGGAGCACGGGACCATGCTCGTCGGCAACGCAGCACGCAAGGTCGCCCTCGGCCGCGTAAGCGCCGTGCGCGCGCGCGAACG
>RFTM01000343.1 GCA_009923475.1 Gammaproteobacteria bacterium
GCGGGCTCGTATACTACAGGCTTGCGCCGTGTGCCGCAAGATGGACTCTATCGCAATTTACGATCCGGGCCGTGGGGGCCCGTTGGACTTCACCTCGCGGGACGCCCCGCGGGAGGCCTTGCGGACCCCCGCCCGCTTCCGGGACCGGGTGGTCGCCCAGTTTCGGTCGCCCCAGAACATTGCCTACCTCCGCGAGCTCTTCGCCGAGCGCGTGCCGGCGGGCCCGCTGAGGGACTTCGCGCTCACAACCCTCCACGACGCCCTGCTCGAGTACTCCAGCGGCTCGGGGCGC
This sequence comes from Gammaproteobacteria bacterium, assembly GCA_009923475.1. Taxonomy (GTDB): domain Bacteria; phylum Pseudomonadota; class Gammaproteobacteria; order Steroidobacterales; family Steroidobacteraceae; genus UBA964. Next base: position 293 of record RFTM01000343.1, read on the forward strand.
GCCCTCGAGGTCCTCGCCTCGGACCCGACCGCCCGGCGCGGCGCGCTGCGGCCGGCGGTCGGCCTCTGGGACGAGGTGCGCCGGCTGAACCGCGCTTTCTACGAGGACCGCCTCGCCCTTCTCCGCGAGCAGGCCCAGGCCATTGAGGGGCTCGGCGATGGCGTCGCCGAGGACGACGAGCCCTACCACATGCGGATGTTCGGTTCCGACAGCCTGCGGCCGCCCGGCCTCGAGCACCTCAACGCGCCGGGCCCCCTCTACGCGCTGCGCGAGGACCAGTCGCTCTGGCCGGGGGAGCGCCGAGGCCGCGCAGGCCGCGAGCAATTCCGCGCAGGCCGCGAGCAATTCTGCGCAGGCCGCGCAGGCCGCGCAGGCCGCGCAGGCCGCACCCATGATGACGAGGCCCCCCTCTGCGGCGAGGACGACGCGCCCTGGAGCGCCGGCAATCCGGGCCGTACCCCCGAGCAGGCCCTCGCTGAGTACTGGGGCGACGGCCATGTCGCGACCGAGGACGGCGCGGCGGCCGCCCCCGGAAGTCTCCTGGACCCGCCAACGGGCCAGGCGTACGGGGCGGCCTATGCCTGGGGCAACGCCTGGCGGGAAAATGGCGGGACGCGTTTCATGCGCCGCGAGCAGATCCCCTTCTGGCAGCAGGGGGGGCGCGAGGGCTACGACTACGACATCGAGGAGACCCTCGGCACCGCCACCCGCGAGATGGACGGCCACGTCCGCCGCTGGGACATGGACCGCATCCGCGACCCTCGCGGCCAGGAGTACCGCCGCCACGGCCCCCGCTCGGGCCACGTCGTCTAGGCGCATCGAGGCCCACGCTCGAGACGAGCGCGCGGATCTGCTCGAGGGCCCAAAGGCTAAGGCGGGCGGCCGATGCGCGCGGGCCCAAAGGCTAAGGCGGGCGGCCGATGCGCGCGGGCCGCCTCTGCATTTTTGCGCCGACTCGACGCAAAAATGCGCGGCGCCTCGAGGCAGAGCCCAAAGGCCTTCGGCTACACCGACGAGCTGCGCACACCCCGGCCAACCACCTCAGCGGCGACATGGCGGCCCGTCTTGCCCTCGGCGCGGAGGGCGCGAAGCTCCTCGAGCGTGTAGCCGAAGTCGACACAGGCGACCTCGAGGCGGTGCGGCTGGGCGGCCTCGTTGCCAGTTGCGAGGTACTCGGCGAGATGGCGGAAGGTCGTGCCGTCCACGCTGGCCCCGGGGTCGCTGACGTATCGTTCCAAGGTATGGAATATCGGGGGCGGCATCGGTCGCTTCTGGGCCGAGCAGCTAGCGGCGTACTTGGCCCAGCCGCTCGAGGCTGCGGCAAAGTTTGGCAGTGGCTGCGCGTCGTCCATGCTGCAGAGGGGGGCCTCGGCGCGGTGTAGTATGCCATGACCGCGCCGGCTTCAAAATTAGTGGCGGGGGCCCGTGGGCGTCGCAGCATCGCGGCAGCGGCATCGCGGCATCGCAAACAGCCCGCGCTACTTGTCGCGCTGGTACACGAGCTCGCCGTAGAAGGCGAGCCACTTGCGGTCGCCCTCGGTGAGAAGGCCCGCGAGCGCGCGGTTGCGCGCCTCGAAGTCGGGGATGCTCTTCGCGACGCTGGTCCTCGCCGTGAGGCTGAAGCCGCGCGCCGCAAACTCGGCAGTGAGGGCCTTCGTGTTGACGAGGAACTCCTCGTAGTAGCGCCCCTCGCTGAAGGGGAGGAGCACGCCGATGCGCTGGCCGGCGCCCTCGAGGGTCTCGCCGCTGTAGAGGCGCTTCAGCGAGTACTTCCGCGTCGGCGGCGCAGCTCCGGCGGCCTCGAGTATGTCCCAGGTCTCCCCGAGAGCGACGCGGCCGCTGGTGAAGGCGGCGTGGACCGCCTCGCCGAGGAGGATCGTCAGGATGACCTGGCCGCCGACCTTGACGGCGCCGCGGGCGAGCGCGACGAAGTTGCGCATGGCGGGGAGGTCGGCGAGGTAGTAGTGGACGGCGAGGTTGCAGACGAGGGCGTCGGCCGTCATGCGGCCGAGGCCGAGCGCCTCGAGCTTGTCCAGGGTCTCGCCGAACGGGTCGTTCGCGTCAGCGGCGAGGACGTGGATCGTCGTGGCCGTGCGGGCCTTTCCGTCGCGCCCGCGGCGCGCCCTCGGCCAAAGGCCGGCCCCGCGATCTTTGTCATCCGCGGGCTCGTCGGCGGCGCCCGGGGCGGTGCCGCGCTTCGCAAAGTTGTACTTGCGGCGCACGAGCTCAGAGAGGGCGGCGCGGTCCCGGTCGACGGCGACGAGGTGCTGG
>RFTM01000344.1 GCA_009923475.1 Gammaproteobacteria bacterium
AAACAGCCGCGAGAACGGCGAGAAGCGTTCCGGAGGCAACGGCAATGGTCGCAACCAAGGCGGCGAGCGCAAGCCCCGCCCCGACCGCGAGGCGCGTCCGCCGCGTGTCAGGGCAATCGGCGAGGGCGTACCAGGTCTGGCGGTGCAGGTTCGACGGGTCGAGCCGGTCGCCGTCGATCACGGTGAGCTGGCCGACGCCGGCGCCCGCAAGGTATTGCAGCACGGGCACGCCCAGGCCGCCGGCGCCCACCACCGCGACGCGGCTGGCGCGCAGGCGCGCCTGGCCCTCGGCACCGACCTCGCGCAGCGCAAGCTGCCGGGAGTAGTCGGGCGCGGCAGGCGGGTGGCCGTCGTGCCCATGGGCATGATCGTGGTGCCCGTGCTCGTGGTGCCCGTGCTCATGGTGCGCATGATCGTGGTGCGCGTGGTCGGGCGTCGCCGCGCAGCGCTCGCAGTTCACCCAGCCCGAATCGCCATCGACGTAGTGCTCTTTCTTCCAGATCGGGACGCGGTGCTTGACCTCGTCGATGATGTAGCGGCAGGCGCGGAAGGCTTCGTCGCGGTGCGGCGCCGACACGCCGACCCACACCGCGACCTCGCCGAGCGGCAGGTCGCCGATGCGGTGCACGCAGCGGGCGTTGGCGACGCCGAAACGCTCGCAGGCCTCGGCGACGATGCGCTCGCCTTCGCGCACGGCGAGCTCCTCGAAGGCCTCGTACTCCAGCCGGCGCACGGCGCGGCCCTCGTTGAGGTCGCGCACCCAGCCCTCGAACGACGCGTACCCGCCGCAGGACGGGTCGACGAGGCCGCGCGCGAGCGCGGTCGGATCGATGGCCTCATGGCTGAAGACGAAGCGGCTCATGGGGCGTGGCCTGCGCTCAACCGCCCGCCACCGGCGGGATGAACACCACGCTGTCGCCCGCCGACAGCGGCTGGCCCCAATCGCCGAACTCGCCGTTGACGGCGACCTTCAGCATCTCGGGCGGCAGCGTGAAGCCGTGGCGCCCGCGCAGTTCCTCGTAGAGCTCGCGCGGGGTGCGCGCGGCGCTCGTCAGGGTCTCGCGCGACAGGCCGGCCTGCTCGCGCAGCAGCGCGAAATAGCGGACCTCGAGCGGGCGCGGAGCGAGGGCTTGCGGGGCGAGGGACTGCATGGCCGTCCAATACTCGTCCGCGGAGTTCACGTTGTCGAGGGCGCGGGCCTGCGGCAGGGCGATGAGTGCCACGTCGTGGCCGATGAGGAACTTGCGCGGACAGGAGCGTCCCTCGGCGACGTAACGGGCGAAGGGCGCCGCAGCCGACGGCTCGTAGACCGCGCACAACGGCTCCGGCAGTCCGTCGTGCGCCGAACGGAAGGCGGTCGCGGGCTTGGCGGGGTCGCGGGCGGCGAGCAGCCGGTCGAGGGTCGCGCCGTCGAGGAACGGCAGGTCGCAGGCGAGCACCAGCCACGCCGCCTGCGGGTGCGCGCGTTGCGCCGCGAGCAGCCCCGCCGCGGGCCCGACGCCCTCGGGACCATCGACGATCTGCGGGTGCCCCGCACGTGCCGGGTCGTCGACCTGGTCGGGCCGCACCGACAGGAAGCAGCGTCCGACCCGCGGCGCGAGCAGCGCCCAGGCCGTCTCGAGCTGGCTGCGGCCGTGGTACTCGAGCGTCGCCTTGTCGCGGCCCATGCGCGTGCTGCGCCCGCCCGCGAGCAGCAAGCCGTGCAGGGGCGCGCTCATCGGCGCTTGAAGTCGCGCTTGCCGCCGCGCTTGGCGACCAGCCGCACCGGTCCGATGCGGATGTCGTGCGACAGCCCCTTGCACATGTCGTAGACCACGAGCGCGGCGACGGTGGCGCCGGTCAGCGCCTCCATCTCGACGCCGGTGCGGTGCGTGGTGCGCACGGTGCAGCGCACGATGACGAGACCGCGCCGCGGCGTCCCGATGTCGACATCGCAGTGCTCGATGGGCAGCGGATGGCAGAACGGGATCAGCTCGTGGGTGCGCTTCACCGCCTGCACCGCGGCGATGATGGCGGTGTCGAACACCGGTCCCTTGCGCGTGCGATGGCCGCTCGCGGCGAGCGCGCGCGCCACCTCGGCGGGCAGCGTGACGCGCGCCTCGGCCACCGCCTCGCGGGCGGTCACGGCCTTGTCGCCGATGTCGACCATCGCCGGGCGGTTGCGGGCATCGAGGTGGGTGAGGCGGGCGCGGCGCGGCATGTCAGCCTCCGACGTGGAACATCTCGACCTTGGGCGCGCCGCGGGTCGCGGCCTCGGCGGCGCGCAGCGCCGCGCGCTGCTCGCTGTAGCGGTCGGCGCGGCGCTGCCAGACAACCGCACTTACGGCGTGTTCTGGATGCCCTACGAGGAGCTGGCTTACGCGTTCGATCTCTACGGCGCGTTCAACTCACTCACGCTCAAGCTGGAGCCCGGCGCCAGCGAACGAGCGGTCATCGCGGCGTTGGACCCGCTGCTCGAACCTTTCGGCGGGCGCGGCGGTCGAGGACCGAAGAGTTCTTCGTAGCGATCCCGCGGGAGGCCAAGCGCAACTCGGAAAACTCCAGGTCGA
>RFTM01000345.1 GCA_009923475.1 Gammaproteobacteria bacterium
TGTCGGTGGACCTCGCCGGCCTGCAGCGCTCGCTCGAGTCGCTGCCCTGGGTGGACCGCGCGACGGTGGCGCGCGCCTGGCCGCATGGCCTGCGCGTCGAGGTGCAGGAGCAGGTCGCGGCGGCGCGCTGGGGCGCCGACGGACTGCTCAACGCCCGCGGCGAGCTGTTCCTCACCGGCGCGCGCTTCATGCCGCCCGAACTGCCGCGGCTCTCCGGCCCCGCCGGCACCGAGCGCGAGGTGGCGCGGCGCTACCTCGCCATCCAGGGCCGGCTCGCCGAGGGCGGCGTGCGCCTCGCGGCGCTGCGCCTCGACGCGCGCGGCGCCTGGGAGATCGACCTCGACAACGGCGTGCGCGTGCGGCTCGGCCGCCGCGACGTCGACGAGCGCTTCGAGCGCTTCGTGGCGGCGGCGCTGCGCCTCGTGGTGCAGCGCGGCGCCGAGCTCGCCTACGTCGACATGCGTTACGCCAACGGCTTCGCGGCCGGTTGGCGCAACGGCACCCGCATGGCCGCGCTGGACGACGGCGACGACGCACCCGAGGGCTGACAAGGCACATGGCGAAGAAGATCGAACGGCAGTTGATCGTGGGGCTCGACATCGGCACCTCCAAGGTGGTGGCGCTGGTGGGCGAGGTGGGCGCGGACGGCGCCATCGAGGTCATCGGCATCGGCTCGCAGCCCTCGCGCGGCCTCAAGCGCGGCATGGTGGTCGACATCGAGTCGACCGTGCAGTCCATCCAGCGCGCGGTGGAGGAGGCCGAGCTGATGGCCGGCTGCGAGATCCGCTCGGTCTACGCGGGCATCGCCGGCAGCCACGTGCGCAGCCTGAACTCCCACGGCGTGGTGGCGATCCGCGACAAGGAGGTGCAGCAGTCGGACGTCGAGCACGTCATCGACGCCGCCAAGGCCGTGGCCATCCCCGCCGACCAGAAGATCCTGCACGTGCTGCCCCAGGAGTTCATCATCGACGGCCAGGAGGGGGTGCGCGCCCCGATCGGCATGTCGGGGGTGCGCCTCGAGGCCAAGGTGCACATCGTCACCGGCGCCGAGAGCGCGGCCCAGAACATCGAGAAGTGCATCCAGCGCTGCGGCCTCGCCGTCGACGACATCGTCCTCGAGCAGCTCGCCTCCAGCCACGCCACCCTGACCGACGACGAGAAGGACCTCGGGGTCTGCCTGGTCGACATCGGCGGCGGCACCACCGACATCGCCGTGTTCACGCACGGCGCCATCCGCCATACGGCCGTGATCCCGATCGCCGGCGACCAGGTCACCAACGACATCGCCGTGGCGATGCGCACCCCGAGCCCGAACGCCGAGGAGATCAAGCTGCGCTACGCCTGCGCGCTCTCGCAGCTCGCCCGCGCCGACGAGACCATCGAGGTGCCGGGCGTCGGCGACCGCCCGGCGCGGCGCCTCGCGCGCCAGACCCTCGCCGAGGTGGTGCAGATGCGCTACGCGGAGCTCTTCGGGCTGGTCGCCAACGAGCTCAAGCACAGCGGTTTCGACGAGGCGATCGCGGCGGGCATCGTGCTCACCGGCGGCAGCGCCAAGATGGAAGGCGCGATCGAGCTCGCCGAGGAGGTGCTCGGCAAGCCGGTGCGGCTCGGCATGCCGGGCGGCGTGCGCGGCCTGTCCGACGTCACCAGCAACCCGATCCACTCGACCGGCGTCGGCCTGCTGCTGCATGCGCGCGACCACATGACGCCGGGAAGGCGCAGCGCCGGCATGGGCGGCGCGCGCTCGACGCTCGAGCGGATGAAAAACTGGTTTCAAGGCAACTTCTGATTCATTACAATCTTCCAAACCTGAGGAGCACTCGCCATGTTCGAACTGATGGACGCTTACACGCAGAGCGCGGTCATCAAGGTGCTGGGCATCGGGGGCGGCGGCGGCAACGCCGTGTCGCACATGGTGCGCAGCGGCATCGACGGCGTGGAGTTCATGTGCATCAACACCGATGCGCAGGCGCTCAAGCACTCCGAGGTCAAGACCACGCTGCAGATCGGTTCCGGCATCACCAAGGGCCTCGGCGCGGGCGCCAACCCCGAGGTCGGCCGCCAGGCCGCCATGGAAGACCGTGACCGCATCATCCAGCTCATCGAAGGCTGCGACATGCTCTTCCTCACCGCCGGCATGGGCGGCGGCACCGGCACCGGCGCCGCGCCGGTGGTCGCGCAGCTCGCGCGCGAGCTCGGCATCCTCACGGTCGCGGTGGTCACCCGCCCCTTCAACATGGAGGGCGGCAAGCGCGCCCTGGTCGCCGAGCAGGGCATGCAGGAGCTCGCCCGCAACGTCGACTCCCTCATCACCATCCCCAACCAGAAGCTGCTGACGGTGCTCGGCCCCAAGACCACGCTGCTCGACGCCTTCAAGAGCGTGAACGGCGTGCTGCAGGGCGCGGTGCAGGGCATCGCCGACCTCATCACCCGTCCCGGCCTCATCAACGTCGACTTCGCCGACGTCCGCACCGTCATGGGCGAGACCGGCATGGCGATGATGGGCTCCGGCCACGCGAGCGGCGAAGA
>RFTM01000346.1 GCA_009923475.1 Gammaproteobacteria bacterium
CCGCCCTCGTCGGCTGGGATCGCCCCTTGAGACCGGCCCTGCGGCCGCGACGTGCCGGTCTCAAGGGGCGATCCCAGCCGACGAGGGCGGCGGCCTGGCGCAGCACCGCCAGCGCACGCGGGTCGGCGGCGCAGAGCTCGAGGCGCAACGCCAGCGGGTCGCGCCCGGCGGCGGCAGCGATGTCGTCGATGGTGCTTTCGCTGAAGAACGCGTTCATCGAGGCCGCGACCGACCGCCAGGTTCCGACCGGTATGGGCTCGGGCGTCTCGACGAAGTCGGCACAGGGCGATGGCAAGGCATAGCGGTCGCCGATCAAGCCGCCGGTGATGAAGGGGTCGGCGATGCCCGGCATCGGCGGGCGGTTCTGGTAGCGCCACATGCTGATGCCGGTGATGCGTGTATGCAGCGCCACGACGCGCCCGTCGCCATCGAGGCCGACACGGCTGCGCGCGACATGCGCCGGACGGAAGCGGTCGTGGCGGAAGTCCTGCTCGCGGGTCCAGGTCAGCTTGATCGGCGTGCCCGGCCGCGCGGCGGCGATCTCCATCGCCTGTCGCACGAAGTCGGTCTCCCACTTGCGGCCGAAGCCGCCGCCGAGGAAGGTCACCTGCAGGGAACACCGGTCCCGCGGCAGGCCCGTCACCTGCGCCATGGCATCCCGCGTCCGGTCCGGCTGCTGCGTCGGGGCCCAGAGAGTGGCGCGGCCGTCGGCGACCAGCGCGGTGGCGCAGAGCGGTTCCAGCGCGGCGTGCGCGACGAAGGGCACCTCGTAGGTCCACTCTTGCCGCCGCGGCGCGGCCGCCATGGCGGCGACCGTAGCGGCGAGGTCGTACTTGACGCCCGCCGGCGCGCGCGCCGGCAAGGCGCGCAGGTCATCGTCCAGCGCGGCATGCAGGCGCTGCCGCATGCCTTCGGTGGTGACGCCACGCGACGCCGCGATGTCGACCACCGTCGCGGGATGCGACGCGAGCGCGGCAGCGGCGCGCATCGCGTGCCAGGTGGTGCGCGCCAGCACGGCGACACCATCGCTGACGGCGAAGGCATCGATGACTCCGGCTTGGGCGAGCGCCGCGGCGCGATCGAAGGCCACGACCTTGCCCGCCACCGCGGTCGGCCGGAACAGCGCCGCGAAGACGAGGCCGGGCAGTTGCACGTCGATGCCGAAGACGGCGCGGCCGGTGACCTTGGGCAACGAGTCCTTGCGCGGCGTCGGACGGCCGACGAGCGTGAACTCGGTCGGCGTCTTGAGCCGCGGCGATGCCGGCACCGGCAGCGTGGCCGCCGCCGCCGCCAGCGCGCCGAAGCCGGCGCGCCGCCCCGACGCGGGATGCAGCACGGCCGACGCCTCGGCACGACATTCCGTCGCGGGCACCGCCCACTGCGACGCCGCGGCGGCGACCAGCATCTCGCGCGCGGCTGCGCCCGTGCGCCGCATCCAGTCACCGTAGGTCGTGAGCGAGTCGCTGTTGGCGGTGCGATGGCGCTTGGTGGCGGGATGCACGAACGCATCGTCGCCGGTCGGCAGGCGGATCTCGACGGAACTCCAATCGGCGCACAGCTCCTCGGCGAGCATCTTGGGCAGGCCGTCGTGGATGCCCTGCCCCATCTCGGACTGCGGGTTGGTGATGATCACCGTGCCCGCCGGGTCGATCTGGAGGAACACGGAGAACCGCGCCGGCGCGGCGGCGTCGCCGAGGGCGGAGGCGCTGCCCGACCCGATCCCCAACGCGAATCCGCCGACCGCCGTCGAGGCGGCGACCAGGAACTCCCGCCGGCCGAGCGTCCGCGGTGTCACGCCTTGGCTTGGGCGCGGATCCAGGCCTCGGCGCGCGCGCGGTCGGTGATGTCGGCATACCGACGGCCGACATCGCGCAGCGTGTCATCGTGCGGGCCCTGCTCGGCGTCGCCGCAACAGTCGGCGACCACCTGCACGCGGAAGCCGTAGGAGAACGCGTCGACGATGGTGGCGCGCACGCAGCCGCTGGTGGTGCAACCGGTCACGAACACGGTGTCGACGTTCTCGCGCACGAGGTAGCTGATGAGCGGGGTCTGGAAGAACATGGACGGCGCGTTCTTGCAGTAGGTGAAGTCGGAGGCGTCGAAGATCTTGGGGTCCATCTCGGTGCAGGGATGGCCGTAGAAGAACTCCTTGCGCACCGCCTCCACCTTCCAGAGCGGCATGTCGCGCGTGCTGCAATAGGCCGTGTAGCAGGCCGCCACCGGCAGGCCGGCCGCGCGCGCGACCCTCAGGAACTGCGCGGTCTCGTCCCGCGCGCGATGCAGGCGCTCGAGCCCGCCGAGCGCGTAGCGCGGATCGGTGAACGCCGTCTGCCAATCGACCACCAGCACCGCCGCCTTGCGGCCGTAGCCGATGTCGCCCGTCGAATAACCCACGCCACGGTAGGTGTCGCCCATGTGCCCTGCCCCGTCCTCGAGATGCTCCAAAAAAAAGTCCCCGCGCCTTGCGGAGCGGGGACCTCGTATCGCCAGAGCGCGGACGGCCTCAGGCCGCCTTGCTGCCCTT
>RFTM01000347.1 GCA_009923475.1 Gammaproteobacteria bacterium
GGAGGGACTGGTACTCGTGCTTCGGTACCCCCGCCGCGGTGAGGAGTTCGGCGGCGGCGGGCGGCAGCTTGGCAAAGCGGGCGGCGTTGCGGAGGACACTGTAGTCGGCGAGGAAGAGGCGCACCTCGGCGTCAGCAGTGAATATCCGTGGGTCGGAGGGGGCTTCGGGCGCGGCCGGGGCGCCGCGCCCCTCGACGACGTCGGCGTACTCGCGACCCTCCATGCTGCCAATTGCCTCGATCGTCGCGGGGGTTACCCCCGCGAGCTCGGCGGCGCGGACGATGAGTGTGTAGTCGGCCTTCCAGGCGGCGGCTGCCTGCGAGGCGCTGCGCCGACTAGCATCATCCGAAGCGCGCTTCGCGGCGGACGCCGGCGAGGCCTGGGCCACTGCGGCTTCGCGCACGGCGCGCCGGTCCGCCGCAAAGCGCGCCGCGTATTTATCGTAATATTCACGAGCTTCTCTGCTCTTCGCCGACGTGCTGGCGACGATCTCTTTCAGGATGCTGGCCGCGAGCCCGCACTTGCTGCAGCTCTGGCCGCGGGAGGACTTCGCCCCGTCGCGGCGGCCGCCCCAGTCGTGGAGCTCCCCGACGGGGCACCGGGACTCGTAGAATATGAAGAATGAGTTGATTTCAGAAGCCGCGCGGACGGACTGCTCGATCTTGTCAGGGTCGAGCTCGCCGATGGCCGAGGCCCGCACGCCACAGACCGGGCAGGCGAGGTCGACGATGAACATTTCTGGCGTGAGGGTGCCGTCTTCGCGGGCCGCCTTGACCCCCGCGGGCCCGCCCTTTATCTCGATCACGGAGGCGGGGGCTTTGCCATCGGCCGGGGACGGGCCGCTGTAGTAGTAAGTCACCTTCTTGCCCCAGTCGTGGCGGCGGCCTTCTTCGTCATAGATCGCCATGATCGAGACCTGGGCCGGCACGAACTGCTGGCTGCGGGCGAATCCAAAGTCGTAGTAAGGCTTGATGGCGGCGAGGGCGCGGGCGGTGCGGATGCCGTCTTCGCTGCGGCGGTAGGCTGCGAGCTCCTTGAGGTAGGCGTTGAGCGCCTCCGGGTCGACGATCCCCTTCGTGTACTTGGTGAAGAGCCGGTACCCCTCGAAGAACGCGCCCCGCTCGGCGAGCGCCAGCGAGTCTTCAGGCCGGGCTTTGCCGAGAATGGGGCCGGCTTTCTGCGCGGCCTGCGGCCGCTTGTCGTTGGGCTTGCGCCGGCGCGCGCCGGCGCCGCCGATCCAGTACCGGATCCCGCTGGCCGGCGCCGAAGCGGCGGCGACGGCGAGGAAAGCCTTGAGCGCTTCGGCGCCGGCGATGCCCGCTTCAGGCTCGTAGAGGCCGGCGTAGAGGTTGACGCGGGGGTCCTTCATGAGGAACTCGAGCGCGCCGCTGTCGGGCACCTCGACGCCGGTGCGGCCTTGGTAGAGCGGCGCGAGCGCGGGGTCCCGCGCGTTCTCGCGGGCAGACTTGACGATGTCGAGGAGGCTCGCGCCGAGGAGGGTCTCGAACTCGCGGCGCGCCTCGGCGGGCCCCACCGCGCGCGCGGTGGGCAGGTCGCCGGCGACGCGAGCGGCGGTCGCGGCGTAGCGGTAAACAGGGTCGACCGTTGTCGTCTGGAAGGCGAGCTCCTCCTCGGGGTTCGCGGCCTGGAGGGCCGCGCCGCCCTCCCCGCGGACGAGGCGGTAGGCCTCGGTGAAGCGCGCCTTGAGATACTCGGCGGTTATATCCTCGATCTGTGAAAGGAGGCCGCGGTGCTCCTCGGCGATCAGCCGGAGCATCCGATCGGCATAGGTGCTCGCTTTTGCGCCGGCCTTGACGCCGACGAAGCCTACCTCAGAGGCGCGCCCCCCCGCAGACCCCTGAGACGTCTGGACCAGGTCAAGGATGTAGGCGTAGACGAAGAGAACGGCGTACAGCTGGGTGCGGGGGTCGATTTCTTCCGCATCGTCGTCGGCGCCAGCGCCGGCGCGCGCGTCCCGGCCGGCGGGCCGCCGGCGCCGGCCCTTCGCCACAACGGCGGCCTCGGCCGCCACGAGGAGGGGGTAGACGACGCCCGCGACGACGCCCGCGAACTGGCGCTCGTCGGTCGGCACCGGGAAACGCACGTTGCGCGCGGCGCCGAGCGCAATGGTCCAGACCTTCGTGCGCAGGCCGGCGTCGAGGTCGCCGAAGCGGCCCAGCTCTTCGGCGGTGCGGTCCTCCTCGATGATCTCGGCGAGCCGCTCGCTGCAGATGCGGCAGTAGTAGGTGTACGAGTCGGCGTCGCCGACGCTGCGGACGCGCACGGCGTACTTGAGGAGGCGGGTGCGGATTTCGTCGTAGGGGGCGCGCCGCGCCTCCAACCCGACGCGGTCACGAACGTGGGGGCAGAGCGCCCGGAAGCTACAGCTGCGGCACATGAGCCAGCTGGGCTCATCGGCCGCACGCCCGAGCTTGTTGCGGGGCGCGGGCGCAAAGTACTTCTCGAGCTCGCGCAGCGCCTCGAGGGCCGCCTCGGCGCTGAGCGCCGCCCGCAGCCGCCGC
>RFTM01000348.1 GCA_009923475.1 Gammaproteobacteria bacterium
CGACCGACGGTGTTGGTGACAGCCTCGCGACGAACACCGAGAAAATGCGACATCGTCTCGTGGGTGATTTTGATCACTCGTGACGGTGAACGATCTTGGACCGACAAGATCCATCGACACATACGTTGATCGAGCCGATGACGCGCGCCTCGGACATCGCCTACGAACTGGTCGCCGGTTCGGCGATCAACATCCTCGCCGAAGGTGTGATCATCGCCGCGCTCGCCGTCGTATTGATGGCGTCGGCGCCGCCGATCACGCATTGCACGAGACCCGGCGGCGCATCGCCCCCGAAGCGCGCCAACGCGCGCTCGAAGACCGCCATCGAGGCCAGCGCGGTCAGCGGGGTCTTCTCGGACGGCTTCCAGATGACCGGATCGCCGCAGACGAGCGCGAGCGCCGCGTTCCAGGCCCACACCGCGACCGGGAAATTGAAGGCCGAGATCACCGCGCAGGGACCCATCGGATGCCAGGTCTCCATCATGCGGTGGCCCGGCCGCTCGGAGGCGATGGTCAGGCCATAGAGCTGGCGGGAAAGGCCGACCGCGAAATCGCAGATGTCGATCATCTCCTGCACTTCGCCCAACCCTTCGGTCGAGATCTTGCCGGCCTCGGCGGTCACCAGCGCCGCAAGCTCGGCCTTGGATGCGCGCAGTTCCTCGCCGAAGAGCCGGACGAGCTCGCCGCGCCGCGGCGCCGGGACCGTCCGCCAGGCGAGGAAGGCCTGCTGCGAGCGCGCGATGATCGCCGGCATGTCGGCGACGGGCGTCATCGGCGCCATACCCAGCTCGGCGCCTCGATGGGGGATCGGACGATGATCTGCATGGCTCGGGCCCTCCGGAGCGCTTACTTCGGCGCGGCCGCGCGCGCCGCCGCCGCGAGCATCCGCTCGGCCTGCAGCAGGTGCGGACGGTCGACGAGCTTGCCGTCGACGCGCAGCGCACCGGCGGCCGGCGCCGCCGCGAAGGCGTCACGCACCTTGAGGGCATGCGCGATCTCGTCGGCGGACGGTGTGAACGCGGCGTTGATCGCGGCCACCTGCGACGGATGGATGGCGAGCTTGCCGACGAAGCCGGCGCGTCGCGAGGCCCGCGCGCGCCGCTCGACGGCCGCCGTGTCGCGGATCTCGGTGTCGACGGTGTCGATGGCAGGCACGCCGGCGGCCGAGGCCCCATAAAGCGTCAAGGTCCCGGCAAGGGCATACGGCAGCTCGTACTCGCCCGCCGCGTTGCGGTTGCCGAGCGCGCCAAGTTCGGTCGCGAGGTCTTCCGCGCCCCAAGTGAATGCGCAAGCGCGCGCCGGGGGCGCGGTGAACGAGGCCATCGAGAGCAGCGCGCCCGCGGTCTCCGTGACCATCGGGATGACGCGGATGCTGCCGGCGCTGACGCCATGCTGCGCCTCCAGGGCCTCGAGCCAGTGGTCGAGCCGGCGCACGTCCTCTCCATGGCGCGCCTTGGGCAGGATCACGCCGTCGGGCCGACCAGGCACCACCGCCACGAGGTCCGCCAAGGCGTCGTCGGTCGGGATCGGGTTGATGCGCACCCAGAGCGGGATGCTGCGCGACTGCGGCGGCCGCGCGGCGAGGTGCGCCGCGATGGCCGCCCGCGCCGCGGGGCGCTGCTCGGGCGTCACCGCGTCTTCGAGGTCGAGGATGACGGCATCGGCGCCGCTGGCCTCGGCCTTGGCGAAACGGTCGGGGCGGTCCCCGGGGACGAACAACAACGAACGCATCGACAGGACCCCGCTCGAACACCCCGTACCCGCGGGGCCTCTTTCCCGGTCGCGATGATACACCCGCTGCGCCCGGCTCAGGAGCGAGGGCAGCCCCACGCGCGGGCGCCGGCAGCAGGCCGTACTTCGATGGTCAAAGGCTCTGCGATCCCTGCGCCGCGCAGATGCCGCTCGGCGGCGGCCCGGACGCCAGAGACCATCGCACGCGACATCAAGGCGACCACGCAGCCGCCGAAGCCGCCGCCGGTGATGCGCGCGCCGCCCTCGCCGCCGATGGCGGCATCCAGCGCCTCGACCAGCGCATCGACGGCCGGATGGCTGACCTCGAAGTCGTCGCGCAAGGATGCATGCGATGCGCGAAGCGCCGCGCCCGCCGCCGCGAGGTCGCCGCCTTCCAAGGCCGCCGCGAAGGCCTCCACCCGCGCGTTCTCCGTGAGCACATGCCGGGCGCGACGCAGCGCCGTCGCATCGAGCCCCGCGGGCGCCGCCGCCAAGGCCCCGCTGCCCACATCACGCAGCGACGACGCGCCGAACGCATGCGCCGCGCGTTCGCAGTCCGCGCGTCGGGCGTTGTAGGCCCCATCGGCGAGTTCGCGGCTGACGCCGGAGTGCACCACCAGCACCGCGGCGCCAGCGGGGATCGCGACCTCGCGCCAGGCAAGCGTCCGGCAATCGATGAGCAGCGCCGCATCCTCGCGGCCTGCGGCGGCAGCCAGCGGATCCATGATGCCGCAGGCGCAGCCGACGAAACGGTGCTCGGCGCGCTGCGCCATGCGGGCCGACGCGATC
>RFTM01000349.1 GCA_009923475.1 Gammaproteobacteria bacterium
GCTGCCGGCGTCACGGACGCTGATGCTGCGTTTCGATCCCGTGCGGTGGTCGCCCGAGCGTCTGACGGCAGCGCTGGTCGATGCGCTCTCGCAGCGCGAGCCCGCCGCGCCGCGGCGGGTGGCCGGGCCTTTGGTCGAGATGCCGGTGCGCTACGACGGCGAGGACCTCGCCGAGGTCGATCGGTTCTGCGACGCGATGATTGCCATCCACGCCGAGATGACCGCCGTGGAAACCGGCAAGGCCGACAAGGCGAACAACCTCCTAAAAGGCGCGCCCCACACCGCCGACCAAATCGCCGGCGACTGGATGCGCCCCTACACGCGCGAGCAAGCGGCCTTCCCCGTGAAGAGCCTCGTGGACTACAAGTTCTGGCCGCCCGTCGCCCGCGTGGACAACGTCTTCGGCGACCGCAACCTCGTGTGCTCGTGCGCCGGAATGGAGAACTACCAGTAGCCCGTGCTGGTGGTTTGCAACCCCGCTTGCGAGTTCGTATGTCCGAGCGCAAAATTGCTGCTGTCGCCCAACGACGGCGACTGGAATTCGTCGGCACGGGAGTGATTGAACAGCTTCCACCGCCAGCCAGTCTTACACGCACATGAAAATTACCGAGGCCCTGCTGGCCGAACACGTCGTCTTCCACAACCTCTTCGACTACGTCGAGCGAGCGACGCCAAAGCTCAAGTCGCTGGGCGAGGTCCGCGCGCGCGGGTTGCCGACGCGGGTGCTGGCGGGCGAGGACGCGCTCGAGCACATCGCGACGCTCGCCGAGGCGCCGGCCGTGATGGCAGGCATCGTCGGCGCGGCGGGTCTCCCATCGGCGCTCGCGGCGGCGCGTGCCGGCCAGCGCCTCATGATCGCCAACAAGGAGTCGCTGGTGATGGCCGGGCCGCTGCTGCTCGGGCATGCGCGCGCCTCCAGCGCGACGCTGCTGCCCATCGACAGCGAGCACAACGCGATCTTCCAGTGCCTGCCGCCCGGGCTCGAGACCGGTCGTGCGCCGCCGGGGGTGCGCCGCATCCTGCTCACCGCCTCGGGCGGGCCGTTCCTCGACTGGAGCGCGGAGGACATCGCCCGGGCCACGCCCGAGCAGGCCTGCAAGCATCCGAAGTGGGTCATGGGCCGCAAGATCTCGGTCGACTCTGCCACGCTGATGAACAAGGGCCTCGAGGTCATCGAGGCACGGATCCTGTTCGGGCTCGCCTTGGAGCAGGTCGAGGTCGTCGTGCACCGGCAGAGCCTCGTGCACTCGCTGGTCGAGTACGTGGACGGTTCGATGCTCGCGCAACTGGGTTCGCCCGACATGCGCACCCCGATCGCCCATGCCCTCGGTTGGCCGGAACGCATCGAGTCCGGTGTACAATCCCTCGACCTCGCGCGGGCGGCGACCCTGCAGTTCGAGCCGCCCGACACGGTCCGGTTCCCCTGCCTCGCCCTTGCGCGGGAGGCTGCCCGGGCGGGCGGGCTCGCGCCCGCGGTCCTCAATGCGGCCAACGAGGTCGCCGTGGCCGCCTTTCTGGAGGGGCGCTTGAACTTTTCTGGCATCGCAGCGGTCATCGAAGCAGTCGTCACGGCCTGTCCGGCGGGCTCGGCCACCGACCTCGACAGCGTGCTGGCGGCCGACGCCGAGGCGCGGCGGCGGGCGGCGGACGAAGTGGCCAGAGCGGGAGTGACGGTTTGAGCGATCCCATGGGTATCGTGTGGCAGTTGGGCGGCTTCATCCTCGGGGTGAGCCTGCTCGTCGCAGTCCACGAATACGGCCACTTCTGGGCGGCGCGTCGCCTCGGCTTCAAGGTGCTGCGCTTCTCGATCGGCTTCGGTCCGGCGCTCTGGAAGCGCGTGTCGGGTGCCGATCGCACCGAGTACGTGGTGGCGGCCTTGCCGCTCGGCGGTTACGTGAAGCTGCTCGACGAGCGTGAGGGCCCGGTGTCGGAGGGTGAACTCGCCCGCTCGTTCACCCGTCGACCGCCGTGGCAGCGCATCCTCGTGCTGCTGGCAGGGCCCGCTTTCAATTTCGGGTTCGCCATCCTCGTGTTGTGGGCGATGCTCTGGGCCATCGGCTCGCCGGAGGTGCGACCGGTGGTCGGGCGCCTCGCGCCCGAGTCCATCGCGGCCCAGGCCGGGCTGCGCAAGGACGACGAGATCCTGCGGCTCGGCGGCAAAGAGACCTCCTCCCAGAGCGAGGTGCTGTTCGGCTTGGTCGATGCCATGAGCGACGATGGTGTCGCGCGCTTCACGGTGCGCGCCCCCGGCGGCACGGAGCGTGAGGTCGAGCTGCGGGTCGAGGACGCCGAGGCCCGGCTGGCGCTCACGGAGCCCGCGGCCCTGATGCGCGGCCTTGGCCTGCGTTTCTGGTCGCCCGACATGCCTGCACGGCTCGGTCGGGTGTTGCCGGGCGGCCCGGCCGCCGAGGCCGGACTGCAGGCCGGCGACCTCGTGACCGCCGTCGACGGCGTCGCCGTCGCCGATTTCGTCGCCCTCGCCGAGGCCATCAACGCCCGGCCCGACCGCGAGGTCCGG
>RFTM01000350.1 GCA_009923475.1 Gammaproteobacteria bacterium
CCGCGCGATGCACCTCGACGCCGTGCACCTGCGCGAGCCAACGCGGCTCGGCCGGCAGCGCCAAGGACTGCGCCACGCGCCGCCGGTTGTGCGCCACCGCGAGCGGATCGTCGCCGACATGCAGGCCGAGGTTCAGCGAGTCCCAGGGCGCGGCGCTGGCGCCGCCGCTGCGCAGCGTGAACGCGGCGCGCACCCGCGAGGGCGGCGACCATGCGGTGTCGAGCATCGGCAGGCTCATCGCGCCTCTCCCTCCAGGACCTCGAGCAGCGCGGCGAGATCCGCCGGCAACGGCGCCTCGAAGACGAGGCTGCGTCCGCTCGAGGGATGCGCGAGCGCGAGCCGGGTGGCGTGCAAGGCCTGGCGGCGGAACGCGCCCAGCGCGGCGACCTCGGGCGGGCTCGCCCCCGGCGGCAACCGGCGCCGCCCGCCGTAGACCGGATCGCCGACCACCGGATGGCCGATGTGCGCGAGATGCACGCGGATCTGGTGCGTGCGGCCGGTCTCGAGCGTGGCGCGCACCAGCGTGTGCTCGCGCAGCCGGCGCTCGATGCGGTAGTGGGTGACGGCCTCGCGCCCGTCGGGGCGCACCGCCATGCGGGTGCGCTGCGTGCGATGGCGGCCGATCGGCTCCTCGACGGTGCCGCCGCCGGTCAGCCGCCCCTGGCAGAGCGCGAGGTACTCGCGGCCGATCTCGCGCGCGGCGAGCGCGCGCACCAGCGCCGCGTGCGCCTGCGGCGTGCGCGCCACGACCATCAACCCCGAGGTGTCCTTGTCGAGCCGGTGCACGATGCCGGCGCGCGGCACGCGGGCGAGCGCCGGGTCCATCGCGAGCAGCGCGTTCTGCAGCGTCCCCTCGCGGTTGCCGGCGCCGGGATGCACCACGAGCCCGGCCGGCTTGTCGATGACGAGCAGCGACGCATCGCGGTGCACCACGCGGAACGGCACGCGCGCCTCGCCGGCCGCGACGCGCTCGTCGGCCACGAACTCCGCGCTGACCCGCAGGGCCTCGCCGGCCGTCACGCGCCGGCGCCGCGTCGGCGCCGCATCGGCGCCCGCCTGCACCCGCCCCTCGTCGATCCAACGCTGCAGGCGCGCGCGCGAATACTGCGGCAGCAGGCGCGCCAGGGCCACATCCAGCCGTTCGCCGTCGAGTCCGGCCGGCACCGTGAGTTCGTGAAGTTCGGGCGGGTCCGGGGTCACGGGGCTATAATGACCGGATGACTTTCCGCACGCCATCGGCCCGCGCGCTCGTCCTGTTGCTGCTGCTGCCGCTCACCGGCTGCAGCCTGTTCGGCGGCAAGAAGGAAGACCCCTCGGTGCAAGGCGCGCCGGCCGTGCTCTACGAGCGCGCCCGCAAGAGCCTCGACAACCAGGACTTCGAGGCCGCGATCCGCGTCTACGAGGCCCTGGTCGCGCGCTACCCCTTCACGGCCGAGGCGCGCCAGTCGCGCCTCGACCTCATCTACGCCTACTACAAGGGCCGCGAAGCGGAGTCCGCCATCGACCAGGCCGACACCTTCATCCGCGAGAACCCCACCCACCCGCAGCTCGCCTACGCGTGGTACATCAAGGGCCTCGTCGACTTCGAGCGCGAGGCCAACTTCATCGAACGCTGGTTCGACGTCGACCTCGACGCGCGGCCGCCCCAGAACTCGCGCCGCGCCTTCGAATCGCTGCGCAAGGTGGTGCAGGACTACCCGACGAGCGAGTACGCGCCCGACGCGCGGCGCCGCATGATCCACCTGCGCAACCGGCTCGCCGACTACGAGATCCACGTCGCGCGCTACTACGTGAAGCGACAGGCCTGGGTGGCCGCGGCGCGCCGCGCACGGCAGGTGGTCGAGGAGTACGACGGCGCACCGGCCGTCCGGGAAGCCCTCGAGATCATGATCCTGAGCTACGAGCGCCTCGAGATGAAGGACCTCGCCACCGGCGCGCGCGAGGTCTACGCGCTCAACTACGGCGGCCAGCCCGAGAGCGTGGTGCCGGTGCGCAAGCGCTGGTACGTGCCCTGGGACTGAAGTCCCGCCGCGGCGTCCACCGGCGCCGCACCCCGCTCAACGCCGATAACCGCTCGTGATCGGGTAGCGCCAGTCGCGGCCGAAGGCGCGGCGGCTCACCCGCACGCCGGGCGGCGCCTGCCGCCGCTTGTATTCGTTGCGCTGCACGAGGTCGAGCACCCGCGCCACGGTCGCGCGCTCGAAGCCGCGCGCCACGATCTCGTCCACCGACAGGTCGTCCTCGATGAAGGCCTCGAGGATGGGATCGAGCACCTCGTAGGGCGGCAGCGAGTCGCTGTCCTTCTGGTCGGGGCGCAGTTCCGCCGAGGGCGGCCGGTCGATGACGCGCTGCGGGATGACTTGGCCCGCAGGAGGCGCCGCGCCCTGCGCGTTGCGCCACGCGGCGAGCCGGTACACGAGCAGCTTGCTGCAATCCTTGATGGGTGCGAAGCCGCCGGCCATGTCGCCGTAGAGCGTGGCGTAACCCACCGCCATCTCGCTCTTGTTGCCGGTG
>RFTM01000036.1 GCA_009923475.1 Gammaproteobacteria bacterium
TGGGAGCTGCCGTCCGAACAGGCCTTCGCCGCCTGCGTCGCGGGGCTGCGCAAGGCCGGCGTCGCGCTGCGAGACGGCACCGCAGCAGATCTGCAGTCGCGCTGCGTGAACGCCCTCGTCATGGGCGAGGATCCCGACGGCAACGCCTTCGAGCTCTACTGGGGCCGCGTGCGCGGCTACGACCCGTTCATCTCGCAGCAGGGCGTGTCGGGCTTCGTCACCGGCGACCTCGGCGCCGGCCATGTGGTGCTGCCCGCGCCGCAGCTCGAGCGCACCGCCGAGTTCTACAAGACGCTGCTCGGCTTCGGCGACACCGACGAGATGCGCCTTGCGATGTCGCCGGACCCGGCCGTGCCGCCGCTGCGGCTCTTCTTCCTGCACGCGACCTGCCGTCGCCATCACAGCCTCGCGCTGATCCCGATGCCGGTGCCCTCGGGCCTCGTGCACACGATGGTCGAGATGAAGGAGATCGACGATGTCGGCCGCGCGCTCGACCGCTGCGTCGCCGCGGGCTACCACATCTCCTCTTCCTTCGGCCGCCACTCGAACGACGGCATGCTGAGCTTCTACGTCGCGACGCCGGGCGGCTTCGACCTCGAGGTCGGCTGCATGGGCATCACGCCGGATTGGAGCACCTGGGTGCCGACCCGCAGCCTCATACCCGACATCTGGGGCCACAAGTGGTCCCCGCCGCCGGCATGAGCGCCGCCGCACCCACGGACAAGCGCATGACCCTGTCGCAGGCCGTGGCGCAACTGCGCGACGGCATGACCGTCGGCATCGGCGGCTGGGCCACGCGCCGCAAGCCGATGGCGCTGGTGCGCGAGATCCTGCGCTCGCCCTTGAAGGACCTCACGGTGGTGTCCTACGGCGGCCCCGATGTGGGCCTGCTCGCCGCTGCCGGCAAGCTGCGCAAGCTGGTGTTCGGCTTCGTCTCGCTCGACGTGCTGCCGCTCGACATGCACTTCCGCAACGCGCGGCAGGCGGGCGCCTTCGAGGTCATGGAGCTCGACGAGGGCCTGGTGCAGCTCGGGTTGCGCGCCGCGGCGATGCGCGTGCCGTTCCTGCCGACGCGCGTCGGCCTCGGCACCGACATCCTCGCCCGCAACCCCGGCATCAAGACGATCCGCTCGCCCTACGCCGACGGCGACACCCTGGTCGCCATGCCTGCGCTCAAGCTCGACGCCGCGCTGCTGCACGTCACCGAGTCCGACGAGCGCGGCAACTGCACCATCCAGAGCCCCGACCCGTTCTTCGACGAGGCGATGGCGCGCGCCGCCGACCGCACCTTCATCACCTGCGAGCGCATCGCGCCGACCGCCAAGGTCTGCGACCACGCCAACGCGCGGCTGCAGCCCTTCGAGCGCTCGGTGGTGACGGGCGTCATCGAGGCGCCGTTCGGCGCGCACCCGACGGCGGGCGTGCCGGGCTACGGCATCGACGTCGAGCACCTCAAAGAATACAACGCGGCGACGACGCCCGAGGGCTGGGCGGATTACCGCCGGCGTTTCGTCGACCTCGCCAGCCACGACGACTACATCGCGGCCGCCGGCGGCCGGCTGGCCATCGCCAGCATCGCGCCGCCCGTCTATTGAGCGCGCCCGGGAGACACGCATGAACGCTCCGGCCTACACGCTCGCCGAACTCTGCATCGCCCAGTGCGCCGAGGTCTGGCGCGGCGAGGGCGAGGTGCTCGCCACCGGCATCGGCCTGCTGCCGCGCCTCGGCGCCGGCCTCGCCAAGCTGACCTTCAACCCCGACCTGCTGATGACCGACGGCGAGGCCTACCTGCTCGCCGAACCGGTGGCGCTCGGGCCGCGCGGCGCGCGCGATGCGCGCATCGAAGGCTGGATGCCGTACTCGCGCACCTTCGACCTGCTGTGGGGCGGTCGCCGCCACGCGCTCGTCGGTCCGGTGCAGGTCGACCGCTACGGCCAGATGAACATCAGCGTCATCTGCGACTACGCGAAGCCCAAGGCCGCGATCCTCGGCGCCCGCGGCTTCCCGGGCAACTCCATCTCGCACGCCAACAGCATCTTCGTGCCGAACCACTCGCCGCGCGTGTTCGTGGCGGGCGAGGTCGACATGGTCTGCAGCGCGGGCTACAACCCCGCGCGCTGGCCGGACGGCAAGGTGCCGGAGTCGCTGCGCATCGGCCGCGTCATCACCGACCTCGCGGTGCTCGACTTCGGCGGCGCGGCGCACGCGCCGCGGCTGCTGACGTTGCACCCCGGCGTGACCGCGGCGCAGGTGCAGGAGGCCACCGGCTTCCCGCTCGAGGCGCCGGCCAGCGTGCCCGTCACGCCGCCGCCGTCCGCGGAACAGCTCGAGCTGATCCGAACACGGCTCGATCCGCGGAACCTGCGCGCCACCGTGTTCAAGGGCGACCCGCCGGGTGACCACCGATGAGCGACACCGTACCGCCCCGCAGCGCCGACATCCGCTACGAGACCGACGCGCCGGTCCTCTACGAGGTCCGTGACGCGGTGGCCTGGGTCACGCTCAACCGGCCCGGCCTCGCCAACGTCCAGAACTCGCAGATGACCTACGCCCTCGACGACGCGTTCCGCCGCGCGGCCGCCGACGACACGGTGAAGGTGATCGTGCTGCGCGGGGCGGGCAAGCATTTCTCGGGCGGCCACGACATCGGCACGCCAGGCCGCGACGTCGCCAAGAGCTGGCCCGAGCGCCGCACGCTCTGGTGGGACCACGTCAACAAGCCGGCCGCCGAGTACCTCTACGCGCGCGAGCAGGAGGTCTACCTCGGCATGTGCCGCCGCTGGCGCGAACTGCCGAAGCCCACCATCGCGATGGTGCACGGGGCCTGCATCGCCGGCGGACTGATGCTCGCCTGGGTCTGCGACCTCATCGTCGCCTCGGACGACGCCTACTTCGCCGATCCCGTGGTGCGCATGGGCATCCCGGGCGTCGAGTACTTCGCGCATCCCTACGAGCTCAACCCGCGCATCGCCAAGGAATTCCTGTTCACCGGCGACCGCATGGGCGCCGAGCGCGCGTACCAGATGGGCATGGTCAACCGCGTCGTGCCGCGCGCCGAGCTCGAGGAGGCGACCGCCAAGCTCGCCGCCCGCGTCGCCGAGATGCCTCGGCTCGGGCTCGCGCTCACCAAGCAGGCCATCAACCACGTCGAGGACCTGCAGGGCAAGCGCAGCGCCATGGACGCCGTGTTCCACATGCACCACTTCGCGCACGCGCAGGGCGACCTCGCGATGGGCCATAGCTTGGGCGGCATGGACGCGAAGTCGATGGCCGCCCACAACCGCCAGTCCGCGACGGACGCGCCTGCGGGCGACAAGGACGGCGGCGACAGGGCGGGCGGGTCGAAGGAGGGCTGATGGCGGTCTCGCTGCACACGCCGCTGGTCGACATGCTCGGCTGCCGCTTCCCCATCGTGCAGACCGCGATGGGTTGGGTGGCGCGGCCGGAGCTCGTCGCGGCGTCCTGCAATGCGGGCGCGTTCGGCTTCCTCGCCGCCGCCTCGCTGCGCGCCGAGGAGGTGGGCCCTGCCATCGACCGCGTGCGCGAGCTCACCGACCGGCCGTTCGGCGTCAACTTCCACATGTTCCAGCCGGGCGCGACCCAGATCGTCGACACCATCATCGCGGCCAAGGTGCGTGCGGTGAGCTTCGGGCGCGGCCCCGACAAGGCGATGATCAAGCGCTTCCGCGACGCCGGCATCGTCTGCATGCCCACCGTCGGCGCGCTCAAGCACGCGCGCAAGATGGTCGAGATCGGCGTCGACGCGGTGACCATCCAGGGCGGCGAGGGCGGCGGCCACACCGGCTCGGTGCCGACCACGCTGCTGCTGCCGCAGGTGCTGGACGCCGTGAAGGTGCCGGTGGTGGCGGCGGGCGGTTTCTTCGACGGCCGCGGCCTCGCCGCGGCGCTCGCCTACGGCGCCGCGGGCGTCGCGATGGGCACGCGCTTCCTGATGACCCGCGACTGCCCGGTGCCCGAGCCGACCAAGCAGCGCTACGTGGGCGCGGGTCTCGACGACATCGTGCTCACCACCCGCCTCGACGGCCTGCAACATCGCCTGATCCGCAACGAGGTGCTCGCCGACTTCGAGTCGGCCGGGCCGTTCAAGCTGCTCGTGAGCGCCGTCGCCAACGCGCTGCGCATGAAGCGGCTCACGGGCGCGAAGTTCGGCGAGCTCGTCGCCGCGGCGCGCGGCATGCAGCGCGAGGGCGGGCTTTCCTTCGGCCAGGCGCTGATGGCCGCCAACTCGCCGGTGCTCATCGAGCGCTCGATGATCCAGGGGCGTCCCGCCGAGGGCGTGATGTCCACCGGCCTGGTCGCCGGCATCCTCGGCGACCTGCCGAGCTGCGAGGAACTCGTCTCGCGCATGGCGGAAGACGCCGCGCGCCAACTCGGACGTCTCTGCGGAGGGACCTGACATGCCCATCAAGGTGGAGATCCGCGAGCGGGTCGCCGAGGTCGTCATCGACCACCCGCCCGTCAACGCCCTCGACTCGGCCGCCTGGCACGAGCTCGCCGCCACCATCGAACGCGTCGGGCGCGACCCCGAAGTGCGCTGCGTGCTGCTGCGCTCCGAGGGCAAGGGCTTCTGCGCCGGTGTCGACATCAAGGAGCTGCAGGCGCACGGCGAGCGCATCGTCGACGTGAACCGCGGCAACTACCTCAGCTTCCGCGCGGTGCGCGCCTGCGAGGTGCCGGTGGTGTCGGCGGTGCACGGCTACATCATCGGCGGCGGCATCGGCCTCTGCGGCGCGAGCGACGTGGTGATCGCGGCGGACGACGCCTTCTTCTCGCTGCCCGAGATCGACCGCGGCGCGATGGGCGGCGCCTCCCACCTCGCGCGCATGCTGCCGCTGCACAAGGTCCGCGCGCTGTTCTTCACCGGCGGGCGTTGCCCGGCCGACGAGGCCTATCGCCTGGGCGCGGTCGAGAAGGTGGTGCCGCGCGCGGCGCTGCTCGACGAGGCTCGCGCTTTCTGCGCGGTGATCGCCGGCAAGAGCCGCCGCGCGCTGGTGCTCGCCAAGGAGTCGCTCAACGGCATCGAGCCGCAGGACGTCGACCGCTCCTACCGCTTCGAGCAGGGGTTCACGCTCGAGATGTACATGAGCCCCGACTCGCAGAAGTCGCGCGACGCCTTCGTCGAGGGCAAGCAGGCGGCGAGGTTCTGAGGCGCCGTGGCCATCGACCTGCGCTACACGGACGCCCACCGCGCGCTGCGCGCGGAGGCCCGTGCCTGGCTCGAGGCGAACGTGCCGCGCGAGCCGCTGCCGTCGTTCGACACGGCCGAGGGTTTCGAGGCCCACCGCCGCTGGGAGGCGCAGCTGCACTCCGGCCGCTGGAGCATGGTCACCTGGCCGCAGGAATTCGGCGGCCGCGGGCTGGACCTCATCGAGTGGCTGATCTTCGAGGAGGAGTACTACCGCGTCGATGCGCCCTTCCGCGTCAACCAGAACGGCGTGTTCCTGTTCGGACCGACGCTGATGGAATACGGCACGCCGGAGCAGAAGGCGCGTTTCCTGCCGCGCCTCGCCGCGGGCGAGGACATGTGGGCGCAGGTGTGGTCCGAGCCGCAGGCGGGGTCCGACCTCGCCGCGCTGCGCACCACGGCGGTCCGCGACGGCGACCACTACGTCATCAACGGCCACAAGATCTGGTCGACCCGCGCGGTGCACGCGGACTGGGGCTTCGGGCTGTTCCGCACCGACCCCGCTTCCGAGCGCCACCGCGGCCTCTCCTACATCGTGTTCCCGCTGCGCACGCCGGGCGTGCGCATCCGCGGCATCCCGCAGCTCGATGGCAAGGCGGGCTTCGCCGAGATCTTCTTCGAGGACGCGCGCGTGCCCGTCGCCGACCTGATCGGCGGCGAAGGGCAGGGCTGGTCGATCGCCATGGCGACCGCCGGTTTCGAGCGCGGACTGATGCTGCGCAGCCCGGCGCGTTTCCAGCGCACCGCGCAGCGCCTGGTCGAGCTCTACCGCCGCGAGACGGCCGCGCAAGGCGCGGCGCCGATCGACCCCGGCCTCGGCGCCGCGGTCACGCAGTGCTGGATGGACGCCGAGGCCTATGCGCTCGCCACCTACATGACGGCCTCGCGCCTCATCGCCGGCGGCAGCATCGGCGCCGAGGCGAGCCTCAACAAGGTCTTCTGGTCCGAGCTCGACGTGGCGATGCACCGTGCCGCGATCGCGCTGCTCGGCGCGCGTGCGGAGCTGCGTGCGCAGGGGTCGGAAGCCGCTGCGGCGGCCGACGAGGCCTGCCGCTGGATGGACGGCTTCCTGTTCTCCCTCGCCGGCCCCATCTACGCGGGCGCCAACGAGATCCAGCGCAACATCATCGCCGAGCGCGTGCTCGGCCTGCCGAAGGGCTGAAGGCATGGACTTCACCTTCACCGAGGAACAGGAGCTCGCCGCCCAGGCCCTGCGCGGCCTGCTCGACGACCATTGCAGCGGCGCGGACCTGCGTCGCGCCGCCGAGGCGCGAGGCGCCGGAGCCTTCGCCGCCGCCCGCGCCCTGCGCCGCGAGCGCCTCAAGGAATTGGGCCTCGCGGGCGTGCTGGTGCCGACGTCGGCGGGCGGCCTCGGGCTTGCGCCCATCGACCTCGCTCGGCTCGCCGAGGAGGCGGGGCGCGCCGCCCTGCCTGAACCGCTGATCGACGTCGAGGGGATCGCGCTGCCGATGCTCGCGCAGTTGGCCGCCGCCGCGCCCGGCGCGCACGACGCCCTCGCCGCCGCGCTCGCCCAGCAAGCGACGGTGCTCGCCGTCACGCCGGGCAGCGGACCGGTGGCCGCCGCCGTCGACGCGGACTACCTGCTGGTCGGCCGTTCGCCCGACGAGCTCGCGCTGCATCGCCGGGACGCGCTGCGCCTGACGTCCGTCGAGAGCGTCGATCCGCTGCGCCGGCTCGCGACGGTCGAGTTGACGGACGCCGCGCCGCTGGCCGTGCTGCAGGGGAGCGTTGCGCGTCAGGCCTGGGACGCCGCGGCCAGCCGCAGCGCCGCCCTCATCGCCGCGCAGCAACTCGGCCTCGGCGCGCGGATGATCGCCATCGCCGTGGCCTATGCGCTCGACCGCAAGCAGTTCGGCAAGGCCATCGGCGCGAACCAGGCCGTCAAGCACGCCTTGGCGGATGCGCAGATGCGCGTCGAATTCGCGCGCCCGGTGGTGTACGCCGCCTGCGCCGCGCTCGATGCCAGCGCGCCGCCGGATGCGTCGGCATCGCTGCGTGTCTCGCATGCCTTCGTCGCCGCCGCAGACGCGGCCGACCGGGCCGCGCGCGCCGCCATCCAGGTGCACGGCGCGATGGGCTATTCCTGGGAGGTCGACCTGCAGTTCTACGCCAAGCGCGCCTGGACGTCGGCCGCCCTCGCCGGCGGACGCAGCGCCCACTTCGCGCGGCTGCATCGCGCGCTGCTCGACGGCAGCGCCGCCACCGGACCCGACCATCTCTTCGACGCCGGAGCGGCACGCGCATGACCACGGCTTACATCATCGACGCGGTGCGCACGCCGGTCGGACGCAAGAAAGGCAGCCTCGCGGCGATGCATCCCGCGGACCTCGGCGCGCACTCCCTGCGGGCGCTCGTCGAGCGCACGGGCATCGATCCCGGCGCGGTCGACGACGTCGTGTTCGGTTGCGTCGACACCATCGGGCCGCAGGCCGGCGACATCGCGCGCACCTGCTGGCTGGTCGCGGGCCTGCCCGAGCAGGTGCCCGGCACCACCGTCGACCGGCAGTGCGGCTCCTCGCAGCAGGCGCTGCACTTCGCGGCGCAGGGCGTGATGAGCGGCACGCAGGACCTCGTGGTCGCGGGCGGCGTGCAGCAGATGAACCAGATCCCGATCTCGCAGGCCATGATCGCGGGGCAGGCGCTCGGCTTCGGCGACCCCTTCCGCGGCTCGCCGGGTTGGCTCGCGCGCTACGGCGACCAGGAGGTCTCGCAGTTCCGCTCCGCCGAGATGATCGCGGAGAAGTGGGGCTGCTCGCGCCTCGACATGGAGCGTTTCGCGCTGCGCAGCAACGAGCGGGCGGTCGCCGCCATCGATGCCGGGCTGTTCGACGCCGAGATCGCGCCGGTGGGCGCCTTCGCGCGCGACGAGACGCCGCGCCGCGGCACCTCGCTCGAGAAGATGGCGACGCTCGAGCCCTTGATGCCGGGCGGACGCGTCACCGCGGCGGTGGCGAGCCAGATCGCCGACTGCTCGGCGGCCCTGCTCGTCGCCTCGGAGGCGGCGGTGCGCACGCACGGCCTCGAGCCCCGCGCGCGCGTCGCGCATCTCTCGGTGCGCGCCGACGATCCGGTGTGGATGCTGACGGCGCCGATCCCGGCGACGCGCCATGCGCTCGCCAAGAGCGGGCTGCGCCTCGAGGACATCGACCTGTTCGAGATCAACGAGGCCTTCGCCTCCGTGGTGCTCGCCTGGCAGAAGGAGCTCGGCGTCGACCCCGAGCGCGTCAACGTCAACGGCGGCGCGATCGCGCTCGGGCACCCGCTGGGCGCCACCGGCGCGCGGCTCATGACCTCGCTGCTCGGCGAGCTCGAGCGGCGCGGCGGGCGCTACGGGCTGCTCACCATGTGCGAGGGCGGCGGGCAGGCGAACGTCACCCTCATCGAGAACCTGCGCGCGACGCCGCGCGCGGCGAAGGAGCGGACATGAGCGGCATCTGTGCAGGGCGCGTGGTCATCGTCACCGGCGCGGGACGCGGCCTCGGCCGCGAGTACGCGCTGGCGTTCGCGCGCGAAGGAGCGAAGGTTGTGGTCAACGACCTCGGCACCACGCTCACCGGCGAAGGCCGTGACACCGCGACGGCGCAGGCGGTGGTCGACGAGATCCGTGCCGCCGGCGGCGAGGCGGTCGCCAATGGCGACGATGTCGCGGATTGGGACGGCGCCGGGCGCCTGGTGCGCACCGCGGTCGAGGCCTTCGGTCGGCTCGATGCCGTGGTCAACAACGCGGGCTTCGTCCGCGACCGCATGTTCGTCAGCCAGACCGTCGAGGAATGGGACGCCGTGATCCGCGTGCACCTGCGCGGGCACTTCTGCGTGACGAGCCACGCCGTGGCGCACTGGCGCGCCGAGAACAAGGCCGGACGGCCGGTCGATGCCCGCATCATCAACACCAGCTCGGGCGCGGGCCTGCAGGGCAGCCTCAGCCAATCGGTGTATTCGGCCGCCAAGGGCGGCATCGCCAGCCTGACGCTGGTGCAGGCGGCGGAGCTCGGGCGCTACGGCATCACAGCGCGAGGCGCGCGAGTTCCTGGCCGGGAACGCCGGCGTCGCGCATGCGCGCAAGCTCATGGAGACGCCGCTCGCCCACGACGCCGGTCTTTGGCGCTCCATCGCGGAGCTCGGCTGGACCGGCATCGCGCTGCCCGAGTCCGTGGGCGGCAGCGGCCTCGGCATGGTCGAGCTCGCGCTGCTGCTCGAGGAGCTGGGCCGCGGCCTTTACGGCGGGCCGTTCCTCGCGTCGGCGGGCTTCGCCGCGTCGATGCTGCTCGAGGCGCCGCCCTCCGCGGCGCGCGACGCGCTGCTGGCGCGCATCGCCGACGGGTCGGCCATCGCCGCGCTCGCCGTCACCGACGACTCCGGCGGCGCCGGCACGGCCGCCATCGCCGCGGAGCTGGTCGACGGGCCGTCGGGCCCCGCGCTCTGCGGGCACGCGTCGTTCGTGCTCAACGGTCCGGTCGCCGACCTGTTCGTGGTGGTCGCGCGCGACCTGCGCGCCGGGCGCAACGGCTCGGTGGTGGTCGCGATCGACGCCAGGGCCCAAGGGCTGGAGGTCGGCACGCTGACGGCGATGGACCTGACGCGGCGCTACGCGCGGCTCGCCTTCGCCGACGCGGCGCTCAGCGTGGGCGCGGCCGCCGGGCTGGCCGCCGTGACCGCACCGGGTGCGGCCTGCTGTGGCAGAGGCTGCGGCGCGCCCTGAGGAAAGCGCCACCCTGAGCCGGTACACTGTTGGTTTGGCCGGCACCTGGGGGCAGCCATGGCAGAAGCAACGGGCGAGGCGCCCGACAAGGCGCCGAACCCAGCCAGGGACGCCAACGGCCCAACGAGCACCAACGCGAGCATCAACACCGTGGACAGCACCATCGAGAACGAGACCACCGACTCCAACGCAACAGTGGAGTCCGAGACCGTGGAAACGGCGGCGGCAGGTGAAGCCGTGACAGCCA